>NZ_JAHLQZ010000059.1:0-21532 GCF_018919505.1 Citrobacter sp. S55_ASV_140 | reverse complement strand
GAACGGTTGGGTTTATCAACTGAGGGTAATACTCAATACGGGCTTCGACTTTCGGCTCGTTATGCAAAGGCTATAGGTGCTGCGGGTGCTCCCGTTGGTACAGGTGAAGTAAAAGCAAATATAAAACTGATTGTTGTTCAGGATTAGTGTTATACCGGCAACCCTGGTTGCCGGTATAAAAAGGGAATTAAAATGAAAATATTAGGCGCGGTAATTACATTATCACTTATGACACCGGCTCAGGCAGGGATAGTGATTTATGGCACAAGAGTAATTTACCCTGCAGAAAAAAATGAAATAGTTATACAGTTGATGAACCAGGAAAAAAGCGCTTCTTTGATACAGGCCTGGATTGATGATGGTAATACAACGCTGCCACCCGAGAAGATTCAGGTCCCTTTTTTGCTGACGCCTCCAGTCGCTAAAGTAGCGGGAAATTCAGGGCAGCAGCTTAAAATTAAGAAAATGCCTAATATGCTACCAAATAATAAAGAGAGTCTGTTTTATCTCAATGTGTTGGATATCCCACCCAATAATCCGGCATATGATGGTAAAAATGTACTTAAATTTGCCATGCAGAACCGGATTAAGCTCTTTTATCGTCCTGCAGGTGTTGCACCAGTTAATAAAGAAAGTTTTAAGAAATTATCGTTAAACCATAGTGGAAGAAATTTTTCTATAAAAAATAGCAGTGCTAACTGGATAACGGTCACGGAAGTTAAAGCTGGCAGTATCAAGATAAATAATGACTCGGTGATGGTTGCGCCATTATCCAGCGAATCTTTTACGGTGAAAAATAGTAATGCCAGTCAGTATAAGCTAACTATTATTGATGATCATGGCAATTATATAAGTGATAACGTCAGCCTGAGATGACAGGAGCTGATTATGTTAAGGATGACCCCGCTTGCTTCTGCGATATTATTGTCTTTGTTGTCTTTGTTGTCTTTTTCTGTCCTGTCGGCAGAAGAAACTTTTGATACACACTTTATGATGGGCGGGATGAAGGGCGAAAAAATTTCTGCTTTACGCGTTGATGATAATCATCCTTTACCTGGACAATATGATGTGGATATCTACGTTAATAAACAGTGGCGCGGCAAATATGAGATTACAGTTAAAGATACGGCTGCTGAAACCTGCCTGACTCGCGATACCATCACGCGTTTAGGGATTAATACCGATAAGCTTGATAAAACCAAAAACTGCCTTTCTCTTGAGCAAGCGGTGCAGGGCGGGAGTTATCGCTGGAACATAGGAAAATTTCAGTTAGATCTTAGCGTACCCCAGGCCTACGTTGACGAGCTGGAAAATGGCTATGTGCCGCCGGAAAGCTGGGATCGCGGTATCAATGCCCTTTATACCTCCTATTATCTCAGCCAGTACAATAGCGACTATAAGAATTCTGGTAACAGCAAAAGTACCTATGCGCGATTTACCAGTGGATTAAACCTGCTGGGCTGGCAGTTGCATTCCGATGCCAGCTACAACAAAACGGATGACAGCAGCGGGGAATGGAAAAGTAACACCCTTTATCTGGAATACGGTATTCCACAAATTCTCGGCACGTTACGCGCCGGGGATATGTACACCTCATCTGATATTTTTGACTCGGTACGCTTTCGTGGGGTGCGTTTATACCGTGATATGCAGATGTTACCCAACTCAAAACAAAGCTTTACCCCGGTGGTGCAGGGGATTGCGCAGAGCAATGCGCTGGTCACTATTGAGCAGAACGGTTTTGTGGTGTATCAGAAAGAAGTACCGCCAGGCCCGTTTTCTATCGCGGATTTGCAGTTAGCAGGGGGAGGTGCAGATCTTGATGTTAGCATCAAAGAAGCCGATGGATCGGTTACCACCTATCTGGTGCCATATGCAGCGGTACCTAACATGTTGCAGCCTGGGGTCTCAAAATATGATTTTGCCGCCGGACGTAGCCATATCGAAGGGGCAAGTAATCAGACCGACTTTGCGCAGATGAGCTATCAATATGGGTGGAGTAACCTATTAACGTTATATGGCGGTACGATGCTCGCTGATAACTATAATTCGTTCACGTTAGGAACTGGCTGGAATACCCGAATTGGCGCAATCTCCGTGGATGCGACGCGTTCACACAGTAAACAGGATAATGGTGATGTATTTGATGGGCAAAGCTATCAAATTGCTTATAATAAATATTTGACACAAACCGCCACGCGTTTTGGCCTTGCTGCCTATCGATACTCATCACGGGATTATCGGACTTTTAACGATCACGTTTGGGCCAATAATAAAGACAGCTATCATCGTGATGAAAATGATGTTTATGACATAGCGGATTATTACCAGTATGATTTTGGTCGCAAAAACAGTTTTTCCGCCAATGTGAGCCAAACTTTACCGGCGGGCTATGGTTCCTTATCACTAAGTATATTGTGGCGCGATTACTGGGAGCGTAGTGGCACGAGTAAGGATTATCAGTTGAGTTATACCAATAACTGGCAACGTATTAGCTATACCTTTTCGGCCAGCCAGACCTATGACGAGGATCATCGCGAGGATAAGCGTTTTAACCTTTTAATTTCTGTTCCGTTTGACTGGGGGGATGATATTACCTCAAGACGCCGCCAGATATATTTATCTAACTCAACGACCTTTAATAACGATGGGTTTTCCTCAAACAATACCGGACTTTCCGGGACGATGGGCGATCGCGACCAGTTTAACTATGGCGTTAACCTGAGCCATCAGCGCCAGGACAGCGAAACGACGGCAGGCACCAACTTAACCTGGAACGCACCGATTGCTAAACTAAGCGGTAGCTATAGCCAGTCTAATAAATACCGGCAGGCGGGTGGTAATATTTCGGGCGGGATAGTGGCCTGGTCCGGCGGGGTGAATCTTGCGAACCGCCTTTCCGATACTTTTGCAGTAATGCAGGCGCCGGGACTGCAAGGCGCCTACGTCAACGGGCAACGTTACCGCACCACTAACCGCAGCGGTGTGGTGTTATATGATATGTTGACCCCGTACCGGGAAAATAGCCTGACGCTGGACGTTTCTAATACCGACAGTAAAACCGAGCTATTGGGTAACCGACACAGTGCCGCGCCTTATCGCGGCGCCGTGGTGCTGGTGAAATTCGATACCGACCAACGGCAGCCCTGGTTTATTCGCGCCCAGCGCCCGGATGGTTCACCGTTAACTTTTGGTTATGAGGTGGAAGATAACCAAGGGAATAATATTGGCCTGGTCGGTCAGGGCAGCCAGCTCTTTATTCGTACCGACAGTGTGCCGCCGGAAATTAAAGTCGCAGTGGATAAACAACAGGGACTTTCATGCTCAATCTCCTTTGGTAAAACGATTGATGAAAGTAAAGTTTATATTTGTCGGTGAGGAGGAGATATGAGATTTATCCTGGGATTAATTTTGGTTATGATGTCAAGCTCAGTACTCTGCAATTGTTTTCCGGTTTCATTTCAATATTTTGATTTTAACCCAAGTACTGCTGGTGCAATAGCTGAAAGTGAAGTGATTGAGTTGGATTTAAATGATGCCTCTCTTAATTCATTTCAATCAAAAGAAGGTATTCCTCTTAATTTTACGGGAGGAAATAGTACCTATCATTGTGACTTTGGAACGTCTAACCCAGGCTCGCCTTATTATTTAATAGCCAAAAGTCAAGAATCTGGCACCTCTGAATATTATCAGGTATTAACAACTGGAAATAATGAAGGTGTATATGTTGAAGTTCAGTTGTCTGTTAATGGTTCACTCGGGCCTTATAGCATTGTAAATAGTTTTTTGGGTTTTGCTCGTTATTATTTTAATTTTCCGAGAGATGATCTTAATTCTAAGGTAACCTATGCAACTAAATACAGATTAACGAAAAATAAATCTGTTTCATCTGAAATAAAAAAAATAGGGGAAACTGTGACTCTTAAAGATCATGTGCGTTTTAATGAAAGTTCCGGATCGGATTCTTATAATTTAAAACAATATATAAGAGTTAAGTTTAATTACACTCCAACCACATGTTCTTTCAATGATACTACCGTTAAAGTTAGCAACATAAATTACGGAGATGTAAGTAAAGGGCTTGTGCATGATGCTGATGCCGAAGTGAAAATTGATTGTGACCAAATTGTGGCCTATGCCACAAGAGCAGTTCATTACAGATTCGTTTCTGATAATGCTGTCGGTAATGTTTTACCTAATGAATATACGAATAGTGATAGCGCTGGAAATATTGGCTTTGAGTTAATAAAAGATGGTTCTGTAGTTAATTTAAGCAATAATCATTATGATCTGATAGCATGGGGAGATTTAAAAGAAAACGTGGCCAGAAATACGATTATACCGCTGAAATATAAATACACTCCTTATGGAGATAAGATATTTAAAGCCGGGCAGGTACTAAGCCGTGTAAAAATTGTTATCGATTATGATTGATCACGCTATGGTATTTTACGCACTCCCTCATCAGAGCGAGTGCGTGTTTTTTCACCGATGATAAAAAATCTCGCCGTCGTAGGCTTTAATGATCTTAGCATCGGCATCATTGACCAGCACATACGCGCCGCCCATGTAGGTCCAGTGGGTGCCTGCTGTCGGTGCGGGCAGGTTGCGCAGATTCCACTGCTTAATAGTGTATTCGCTGGTGAGATACAGTGGTGGAACTTTGTCACCGGGTTTGAAATGGGTGAAGTCAGCAATAAAGCTGCTCAGCTCATATTTATCGATACCGGTGGGGGCAGCTGTTGCAGCCGGCGCGGCCCAGACGACACTGCTCGCAAGCAGGAGTGCACCCAGCAACATTTTATTCTTCATACCCATCTTCTCTACCTCTTCGGGTCATCAAAATCAGTCATGTATCATTCCTGGCTTACAGGGCATCTGACAAGGACTTTTTTGTTATCACTCCAGTAATTTCGTAAAAAGTGTAAATGAATGTACAGCATTGCGACAATTTCGAGTGGCAATTTAGCGATGAGGTGTCACGTTTTTGCATATCAACTCAGGGTAGCGCTGTTCCACAGCATACATGAGTTGCTCCGGTTTCTGTGACCCGGAACAATTGTCTTCAAGAAAACCCACTACTGGAATGGAGTAAAAAAGTTGATGCTTGTTTAATCAATTTATTTACTTTACTGTAAAGTAAATAAATTGGCGAGGCTTTACTATGACGAACTTTAGTAAATGGGAAAAGTTATTAATTTTCATATTGTTAATGACTTTGTCATGTCATCTTAAGGCATCTCTGCCTGGAGGGGGGGCTGTAGAGCCAAAGACGGTTGATCGCTGTCTTGTCATGCGGGACCGGGAGCAGGCTTGCTTTCAGTGTACCGATTTGAATTATCAGCATATGCAGTTACGACTCAGCTATTTACGTTTTTTACTACTCCAAAATAGTTTCACTATCCAAACCTATGACTATTTATGGCGTGAACATCAACGAACAATGTCTTGCCTCGAAATCAGCAGATACATTGTCGCGAAAGCAATCAATATTCTGCTATGCCCAGCAACGGTCAAATTACCCATACCTCAACCTGTTTTTAATTTGTGGCAAACATCGCATATGGCTTTTATTCAACGAGCCAGGCCTCCGCACGTGTTTTCACTGCGCGACCCCATTGACTAAACGGAGGAAAACACGATGCTGGCTCACTTCTTTATTTTCCGTCCTGTGTTCTCCGCGGTCATTGCTATTTGCATCGTTTCTGCTGGTATCCTGGCTCTTTTAACACTGCCTGTTGAGCAGTATCCGGATATTGCGCCACCGGGGGTGAACGTTACGGCAAACTACCCAGGCGCTTCTGCGCAAAACGTTGAGGACAGCGTAACGCAGCTACTTGAACAGCAAATAAAAGGAATTGATGGTCTGCTTTATTTTTCTTCAACCAGCAGTTCAGCTGGCCAGTCCCGTATTAGCCTTAGTTTTGAACAAGGTATCAATCCCGATATAGCCCAGGTCCAGGTACAAAATGCTGTAAACCAGGCTATGACACGGCTACCGCAGGAAGTGCAACAACAGGGACTTTCTGTGACTAAATCACAGGGAGATAGCCTGATGGTTATCTCCTTATATGACCAGAACGACCGTTTAACCAGTGTCGATATCAGCGACTTCCTTATCAACACGTTGCAGGAGCCCTTAAGTAGAGTTAAGGGGGTGGGAGAAACAACAGTTTTTGGTGCGCAATATGCTATGCGGATTTGGCTCAACCCACATCAGCTCAATAATTATGGTTTGATGCCCTCTGATGTACAAACGGCTATCGAGGCACAAAATTCGCAAGTTACCAGCGGAGAAATTGGCTCTCTTCCTTCTCTCAATGATCAGTATCTGAATGCGACGGTGACCGCCCAGTCCCGCCTGGAAACATCGACGCAATTTGAAAGTATCATTCTTCGGACAAATAATGATGGCTCAGCTGTATATTTGCGAGATGTTGCTCGAGTCGAACTCGGGGCTGAAAACTATCAGAATCTGACCACACTTAATGGTCATCCTGCGGCTGGAATATCTATTCAACTCGCATCCGGAGCTAATGCTCTGGAAACTGCTGAAAAGGTTCGCGCTGAAGTTAACAGATTAAAAGATCGATTTCCGCAAGGCATTGTAGTTGCCTATCCTCGTGACAGTACTCCGTTTGTGACGGTGTCCATCACAAATGTTGTGCAGACGCTGATTGAAGCGATCGTTTTTGTTGTGGTGGTAATGTATCTGTTCTTACAAAACTGGAGAGCCACATTAATTCCCTCATTGACGGTACCTGTCGTATTATTGGGCACATTCGGCATCCTCAGCCTGCTAGGGTATAGCATCAATACCTTAACACTTTTTGCCATGGTGCTTGCCATTGGGTTACTTGTCGACGACGCGATTGTCGTGGTTGAGAATGTCGAACGAGTAATGGAAGAAGAACATCTCGAGCCGCTGCAGGCTACGCTAAACTCCATGCGGGAAATAACCGGTGCATTAATAGGTATCGCGCTGGTCTTATCCGCAGTTTTTATTCCAGTTGCGTTTTTTGGTGGCTCAGTCGGCATTATTTACCGCCAGTTCACGGTCACCATTGTTTCTGCTATGGTGCTTTCCGTGCTGGTTGCACTGACTTTAACCCCTACATTGTGCGCTCATTTGCTTAAAAGCCGAAATGAGAAGAAAGGGAAATTCTTCACTCATTTCAACAGGTATGTCGAAAAAAGCCAGCATCGTTATATTAATGTGCTCGCGCAAATATCAGCACGCCCTGTGAGAATCATTATTCTCGCTTTTCTGATGTCGATGTTCATGGTTTGGCAATATCAAAAACTCGCGACCAGTTTTCTTCCGGAGGAGGATCAGGGGGCAATATCAATCCAGTTCACTCTTCCTCCAGGGGCGCCAATGTCAATGACTCAGAGGGTTGGAGATGAAATCACACGCTATTTCATGACGCGGGAGAATGCCAATCTTAACGCTATATTTACTGTCGCTGGACGAAATAACGCAGGTAGCGGGCAAAATGTGGGAATGTCCGTTGCTGAGTTAAAGCACTGGAACGAACGTCAGGGGGAAACTAACAGCGCTCAGGCTATTATCGCAAGAGCTAATCAATATTTTAATCAAACGTCTCAGAACGCCTCTGTCAGCATTGTATCGCCACCCACAGTTCGGGGGCTAGGACAATCCAGCGGGTTCGAATTATGGCTTCAGGACATTTCAGACCGCGGTTACCACAGTCTTAATCAGGCGCAAACATTGTTACTTACGGCTGCCAGAGAAAACCAAAATCTGAGCGCTGTGCGAATGAACACCCTGGCCGAGAAGGCGTTGCTGCAGGTAGATATTGACAGACAAAAAGCACAAGCTCACGGCCTTGAACAGGCGGATATCAACGAAACGCTTTCTGCTGCATGGGGAGGGATTTACGTTAATGACTTTATTGACCGTGGCCGTGTAAAAAGGGTTTATATACAAGGTGATGCGCCATGGCGTTCACTACCTGAAAACTTATCCTCCTGGTTTGTACGTAACAGTAGCGATAATATGACCTCATTCGCCAGTTTTGCTTCCTTCCGCTGGACTACTGGTCCACAAATGCTTCAGCGATTCAATGGATTACCTGCTGTGCAATTTCAAGGAGACGCAGCTCCGGGAATAAGTTCTGGGGCAGCAATGGCTGAAATGGCCCGGCTGATAGCGCCAATTGAAGGATTTGATCTGCAGTGGAGCGGGATATCATGGCAGGAACAGGCTTCTTCGGCACAGACACTATGGGTATATCTTGCCTCCGTTGCGTTCGTATTTTTATGTCTGGCTGCTTTATATGAAAGCTGGTCTGTGCCCATTGCTGTGCTGCTGATTATCCCACTTGGGGTTCTCGGCGCAGTGAGCGCAGCCTTGATCGCCGGATTTGAAAATGATGTCTACTTCCAGGTGGGTATACTCACAACGATGGGGCTCTCAGCAAAAAATGCAATTCTCATTATTGAATTTGCTCTGGCGCAAATCCGCAAGGGTAAACCTTTGATTCAGGCTGCTTTTGAAGGAGCAAGATTACGCTTACGTCCTGTCATCATGACGTCTCTGGCATTTGTTGTTGGTGTTATCCCTCTGGTACTCTCTACTGGCGCAGGGGCCTCCAGCCAAAAAGAGATTGGAACTTCGGTAATCGGCGGTATGCTCACCGGCACGTTACTGACGCTGCTCTTTGTCCCAATATTTTTTATTCTCATTCAGCAGGGAATCTCGAGACTGAAAAAAGACAAACGTAAGGAATGCAATAATGGTTAATCAACGCGGGCGGCCAATGAAGTCCCGTCCTCGCATTTTACAAACGGCATGTGAGCTGTTTCTCAAGCATGGCATTGACGTGTCTCTTGATACTATTGCCAGTGAAGCAGGGACAACGCGGCCGACACTTTACAGCCATTTTCCAGGGGGAAAGGATGCTCTCCTGCTGGCGACGTTTGAATTTCTGAATGACAAAATGCAGCCGCCTTTACGCCAGTTGCTCCAGGAGCAACTGGATTTTCCCGATCTCCTGAGAGGGTTTGCCCGGGTTGTACAGAATCATTTCTATACTCCGGAGAATATCCATTTCCAGCGTTTATTGATTCAAGTGCTGGTTCAAAAGCCCGATTTACATGTCATGCTGGAGCAAAGAAACTCTGGACGCGTTTTGCAGGCGTTGACGGAAATTCTGGAACAGAAAAATAATGAAGGAATAGTAACGCTAGATGATCCTGAATTACAGGCTACGGCTTTCCTCGGGGCCATTATGGGTTATCTCCTTCCTGGTGCAATAATTGCGCAAAAAGCAGTTGATCCCCATAAACTTGAGAAACTGGCTGAATGTTCAGTGGCAACGTTTCTGTCTGCCTGGAAATTTAAGCAGGGATGATCGTTGTGTCCCCGCATTGAGACGCTATACGAAATGCCTGAGTGGATGACGTCGCCTGCGCCAATGATCATCCTTTCCAGAATCAACCCCTGCTGTTCACTTCCCTCACTGACTGGTAAAGTATGTGGTGTGGATACATTCCGCCATTCAGTAAATGGATAGCAGGGGCTCGAGTATGTAAGTTTCTCTCGCTATCCTTTAATATTATTGAGTTTTATGTAAAACGACTCGGGGTGCCCTTCTTTGTGAAGGCTGAGAAATACCCGTACCACCTGATCTGGATAATGCCAGCGTAGGGAAGTCTGACACTGCTCGTGTCCCTTCTTCGCGCGGGCAGGAGCTGAACCATGCAGCCTGACCTGCACAGCCGCGCGCTCGCGGCCCATGCCTTACACCACTTTAGAACGCTTTCCCCCCTCACGCACTGTATGACCAATGAGGTCGTGCAAAACTTTACCGCCAATACGCTGCTGGCGTTAGGCGCATCACCTGCGATGGTGGTTGAACCTGAAGAAGCCAGCCAGTTTGCGGCTATCGCCAGCGCATTGCTGGTTAACGTCGGCACGCTTACCCTGGAGCGGGCCACGGCGATGCGCGCCGCCGTTGAGCAGGCGCTTCTTGCTAAAACCCCCTGGACACTCGATCCCGTTGCCGTGGGCGCTCTTGAGTTTCGCCGCCGCTTCTGTCTGGATTTACTGTCGCTACAGCCAGCCGTAATTCGCGGTAATGCCTCGGAAATACTGGCGCTGGCAGGAATGAACGGCGGGGGGCGTGGCGTGGACACGACCGATACGCCAGCCGCTGCGCTCGGCGCGGCCCAGGAGCTGGCCCGTCAGGTAGAGACCATCGTCGTGGTGACCGGCGAAGTGGACTATGTTACCGATGGCCTGCGCACCGTCTGCGTGAATGGCGGCGATCCGTTGATGACGCGCGTGGTCGGCACCGGATGTGCGCTATCTGCGGTCGTTGCGGCCAGTTGCGCACTGCCCGGTGACCGGCTTGATAACGTCGCCTCCGCCTGTAGCTGGATGAAACAGGCCGGACAAATCGCCACGCAACAATCGACCGGGCCGGGCAGTTTTGTCCCGGTATTTCTCGACGCCCTCTATAACCTGAACGCGCAGGAGCAAGCATGAAACGGATTAACGCATTAACGATTGCCGGAACCGATCCCAGTGGTGGCGCGGGTATTCAGGCCGATTTAAAAACGTTCTCCGCGCTTGGCGCTTACGGCTGTTCGGTGATCACGGCGTTGGTGGCGCAAAATACGCGCGGGGTGCAGTCGGTGTATCGCATTGAACCTGACTTTGTCGCTGCGCAACTGGACTCGGTGTTCAGCGATGTACGTATCGACACCACCAAAATCGGCATGCTGGCGGAAGCGGATATTGTTGAAGCGGTCGCCGAACGTTTGCACCGCCATCGGGTGCAAAATGTGGTGCTGGATACGGTAATGCTGGCGAAAAGCGGCGATCCGTTACTGTCGCCCGCGGCGGTAGAAACGCTGCGTACCCGTTTGCTGCCGCAGGTTTCAATTATCACCCCAAATTTGCCGGAGGCCGCGGCATTGCTCGGCGCATCGCATGCGCAAACGGAACAGGAGATGTTAGAACAGGGAAGGGCGCTGCGAGCGCTGGGCTGTGAGGCGGTGCTGATGAAAGGCGGTCATCTGGAGGATGCGCAAAGCCCGGACTGGCTGTTTACCCGTGACGGCGAACAGCGTTTTACTGCGCCCCGTGTTATCACTAAAAACACCCACGGTACCGGTTGTACGCTGTCCGCAGCGCTGGCGGCGCTGCGTCCACGGCATAATAACTGGGCTGATACGGTACAGGAAGCCAAGCTGTGGCTTTCAGCTGCGCTGGCACAAGCCGACACCCTTGAAGTCGGGCAGGGAATAGGTCCGGTGCATCATTTCCACGCGTGGTGGTAATGAGTATACTGGCAGCAGAAACGTCTGCCTGGAAAAAGATAAATGGAACAAGCGCATACCCAGCTTATCGCGCAACTGAATGAACGCATTGCAGCGGCAGATAACACGCCGCTGTATATGAAATTTGCGCAAACGGTGAAAAACGCTGTGCGCTGCGGGATCCTTGAGCATGGCAATATCCTGCCCGGCGAGCGCGATCTCAGTCAGTTGACCGGCGTGTCGCGAATTACGGTACGCAAGGCGATGCAGGCCCTGGAGGAAGAAGGCGTGGTGACACGCGCCCGCGGTTACGGGACGCAGATCAACAACATCTTCGAGTATTCGCTTAAAGAAGCGCGGGGTTTTTCGCAGCAGGTCGTTTTACGCGGTAAAAAACCAGATACGCTGTGGGTCAATAAGCGCATTGTGCCTTGTCCGGAAGAGGTAGCGCAGCAGTTGGCTGTTGCCGCCGGGAGTGACGTTTTTCTGCTCAAACGTATTCGCTATGTCGATGAAGACGCCGTTTCTATTGAAGAGTCATGGGTGCCGGTCCAACTAATCCATGATGTGGATGCCATCGGCGTTTCGCTGTACGACTATTTTCGCAGCCAGCATATCTTCCCGCAGCGCACGCGCTCACGCGTCAGCGCCCGGATGCCTGACGCAGAGTTCCAGGCACACATTCAAATGGACAGCAAAGTGCCGGTGCTGGTGATCAAGCAGGTAGCGCTTGACCAGCAGCAACGGCCCATTGAATACAGCATCAGCTATTGCCGAAGCGATCTATACGTCTTTGTGTGCGAGGAGTAACGCCTCTCGCGAGGGGGCGCAATCGCCGCCGCGATGCCCGACTACCCAGGAAGCCACCGCATTGCCCAGCAGTACCGCATCAGCCAGCGGCCAGCCTGACGCCAGTCCGGCCAGCATGCCGCCGGCGTGGCTGTCGCCCGCGCCAATGGTATCCACGACGGTCGTCTTAAATGCTGGTACGCAACCGGATGTTTGCGCGCTGAAATACCACGCGCCGTCTTTATCGTGGCGTATCACCACCGGTGCGGCGAAACGACGCACCCATTCTGCGCCAAAACCCTCTACATCCTGGCTTAATGCAAACCGCTCGGCGGCAATTTCGGCTTCCTGTCGATTGAGTGATACCAGTGGTCGGCAGGCCATGATTCGCGCCATTAAGGCGTCTGAAATATCGCCGATTCGCGGACCAAAATCGATAAACGGCGTCACGTCTTCCAGACCTTCCAGCCACTGTGCCAGCAGCTCGCCACATGGAGAGGCTAACTGATAGCCTGACAGATAGACCAGGCTGTTACGCGGGATGTTCAGATGCGCCAACCAGTCGGTGTTCCACTGGTTTTCGACGCCGCTAAAAGACATAAAGGTTCGTTCGCCATCCGGTTCCACCAGCGCCAGACACCAACCGTTATCGCCTTCTGCGTTGTCGATCAGGCTATGCAATCCCTCTTTTGCCATCCGGTTGCGGATAATATCGGCCCATACCCCCTGACCCAGCGGTAGCGCATTGCTGGCGCTGATACCTAAACGCCTGAGCGCAACGGCAATATTGAGCGCGCAGCCGCCAATGTTAACGCCTTGCTGCTTAAGCTCGATATCACACCCGCGCCAGGGGAGGGCATACGCATCGGCAATAACATCAATGACCGCTGCCCCCACCACCGTAACCGGCCTGTGTGAACCTAACTGGGGGAGAAGTTGTTGCAGACGCGTGGTGCTGTTCATAGCGCCTCCCGTTGTCCGCGCAGTCGCAGTAATCCGCTGGCATAGCGGGTAAAGTCCAGCTGATTTACCGCATCCAGTTCCTGTTTCAATGCCGGGTCAATCGCGCTTACGCCATGTAACGCACCGCAAATAGCGGTCGCCATTGCCCCGATGGTGTCGGTATCGCCCCCAAGATTCGCGCACAGAATGGCGCAGCGGTTAGGATCGGTCTGCGCCAGTTCGACCATCGCGATGGCGCAGGGCACGGACTCAATGGTGCTGGTTCCGGCCCCAACGACCTGGTATAACTGCTCGCTGGCGGACTCTATACCATCGGCATGACGAACGATTTTTAGCGCCAGTTCAAGGCGGGCAGAGAGCGAGGCGCTAAAGGTGGTGATCCGTTTTTGCTGCGCATGTCGGGCAATGGCAGGCAGCGCGTCGACGATCTCCGACCATTTTCCTCCGTCGATAGCACGCGACACCGTCCACGCGATGACGACAGCGCCGGCGATAGCCAGATCCGATTTATGTGTCGGGCTGGAGGCCAGTGCGACGTCATCAATAAAGGTATCGAGATCGCGCGCGGGCAGCAGACATCCCAGCGGCGAAACGCGCATTGCCGCTCCGTTAGTGACGCCATTATTTTCCAGTTCGGCAACAGGTTTGCCGTTGCGAATGGCATTTAGCGCAATTTTTGACGTTGGACCAAGCACGTTTTTATTAAAGGCATCGAAACGTTCGGCCCAGGCCAGAATATTGCGGCCAATAACGTCTGGAACTATCTTTCCATCACATTCAAGCAAGGCATCAGCCAGACACAGGGCCATGGATGTGTCATCGGTAAACTCCGCCTGGTTAAAATAACAGGCGGCATTATTCTCCGCAGGTCCAGGCAAAAAACGGTCGATCCAACCGAAGTGTGCTTTAACCCGGGTTCTTGGCCACAGTTCAGACGGCATGCCCATCGCATCCCCTAACGCCTGCCCATAAAGAGCACCGAGAATACGTTCTGCTTTCATTTCACTTCCCCTTGTTTCAACGCTACATCGCGATCGTCCACCTGAATGGCGGTAATTTCTTTATCTGATTCGCGAAAGAAAATCATAAACAGCACGGCAATGACGGCGATCATGATCGCGCCAAATCCCCACATGCCCGCCCAGTTGAAGGTGAGACCATTAATCGGTTCCTTATAGGCAAACATTTTTTCCATCATTACGCCGCCCAGGCGATAACCCAGCAGGCTGCCGAATCCCTGACAGCAGAGCGTGATAAGCCCTTGCGCTGCGGTGCGCATGTGTACCGGCGCTTTTTTATCGACATAGATATAGGCCGTAACGTAGTAGAAGTCGTAACTGACGCCGTGTAGCAGAATGCCGAGAAACAGCAGGGCATAAGTGAAATATTCTTCCGCACCGCCGTAAACGAAGAACCCGTAGCGGATAGCCGCAGTAATAAGACCAAGCAGCAATACCTTTTTAATGCCAAAGCGTTTGGTGAAGAACGGCAGCGCCAGCATAAAGAAGATTTCAGAGAACTGGCCCAGCGTCATCCAACCGGTCGCATTTTTCATCCCAACTTCTGTCAGATAACCGTTGGCGAAGATGTAATAAAATGCCAGCGGCATGGCAAACAGGAATGAGCAACAGAAAAAGACGAGGAAGTTCTTATCCCGCAGCAGGATCAGCGCATCCAGCCCCAGCATGACTTTGAAATCCATCTTGCCGGTACTTTTCGGCGGTGTATCTGGTAAAAAGAACGCAAAAACGCCTAACAGCGCGGAACTTCCGGCCGTAACAAGCAGGGGGATATTGGTGGGGGAAATATCGCTATAGCCGAGCATTTGCGGCAAGAAGCCGCAGGCCAAACCAGACGCAATCCAGCCAATGGTGCCCATCACGCGAATGCGTGGGAAATCACGTTCCACGTCCGGTACGTTGGCAAAAGCGATACTGTTGGTTAACGCAATTGTCGGCATATAGGTCAATGAATAGGCCAGTAACAGCGGGAAGAATCCGCTAAAGGTGGTTTGCTGCGCGGCGAAGTACATCAGGATAGCGCCGACAAACATCAATACGGCGAGGACTTTTTGCGCCGAGAAGAAACGGTCAGTGATAGAGCCGACCAGAATCGGCGACAGGATCGCAGCAATGGCGGTACAGGCGTACGACCAACCAATTTCACCCGCGGTAAAGCCACTTTTGCTGAGCCACAGCCAAAGCGGGACAAACCAGGCGCCCCAGATAAACCACTCAACAAACATCATGAACGACAGCTTAACTGTAGTTTTCATCTTTAAATCCTTCATGACAGGTAAGGTACGCGTTGATAGTACCACCTGATAATACCTTTAAAATACCTTTGCGGTCTAAATTTGACCGCCTTAACATTATTTCTTCCTGAATCGTTCCAGCGGAAATCGCTGAAAAGTGCGCTAAAGATGGAAAAAAAGCGCAGTCGGTACCAGGCTTATTGCTGCCCGCAAAAAAGCGGGTCAGGATAATTCACGTTCCGATTATTAATCGGAACTTACGGGAGCATAGCTATGACTGATATTGCGCAGTTGCTTGGCAATGATGCCGACAGCCTTTTACAGCATCGTTGTATGACCATTCCTTCTGACCAACTTTACCTGCCAGGACATGATTACGTTGATCGCGTAATGGTTGATAACAACCGTCCCCCAGCCGTCCTGCGTAATATGCAGACGCTGTATAACACGGGGCGCCTGGCTGGAACAGGGTACCTGTCGATTCTTCCGGTGGACCAGGGCGTGGAGCATTCCGCCGGGGCATCGTTTGCGGCAAACCCGTTGTACTTTGATCCAAAGAATATCGTGGAACTGGCAATCGAAGCAGGGTGTAACTGCGTGGCATCGACCTATGGCGTGCTGGCTTCTGTTTCCCGCCGTTACGCGCACCGTATTCCGTTCCTTGTGAAGATTAACCACAACGAAACGCTCAGTTATCCCAATACGTTTGACCAGACGTTATATGCCAGCGTCGAGCAGGCGTTCAATATGGGCGCGGTGGCGGTCGGGGCGACTATCTATTTCGGTTCTGAGGAGTCTCGACGTCAGATTGAAGAGATTTCCGCCGCGTTTGAGCGTGCCCATGAGCTGGGTATGGTCACCGTACTGTGGGCTTATCTGCGCAACTCCGCGTTTAAGAAAGACGGGGTGGATTATCATGTCTCCGCCGATCTCACCGGTCAGGCTAACCATCTGGCAGCCACCATTGGGGCGGATATCGTGAAGCAGAAAATGGCGGAAAATAACGGCGGATACAAAGCCGTTAACTTTGGCTACACCGACGATCGCGTCTACAACAAGCTGACCAGCGACAACCCGATTGACCTGGTACGTTATCAGTTGGCGAACTGCTATATGGGGCGCGCCGGATTAATTAACTCTGGCGGCGCTGCCGGTGGAGAAACCGATCTGAGCGATGCGGTACGTACGGCAGTCATTAATAAACGCGCTGGCGGTATGGGGCTGATCCTTGGACGCAAAGCATTCAAGAAAACCATGGCCGACGGCGTTAAGCTGATTAACGCCGTGCAGGATGTTTATCTGGACAGCAAAGTCACCATTGCCTGATTGCGGCGGGGTGCCGTTTTGTTAGCGCAACAACGGGCAACCTGGCGGCAATCTGCAACGTAGCGCCGCGGGCAGGATTTCAATATGAAACTCCTGTCCGCTGAGCGGTTCGCCATCAAGATTAAAGGTAATTTCGTGTGGGGCGCGGATATCAAACCACGATGAAGCGCCATCAATGATATTAGGGTTGTCTTCGGATTGCGTTAACGCTGAAAGCAGCCCGGGCAGCAACTCCTCGCCGGTAAAAATGCGCAGTTGCAGCAATCCGTCGTTAATCAGCGCCGTCGGGCAAAGCTGTTGTCCACCACCGGCCTGGCGGCCATTACCAATCCCAATCACCAGCGCTTTGCCCTGCCAGTGAAAATCTTCTCCACGGATGTCGCAGACGTCGGGTTTGAGCGTATCCATGCGCATTAAACCGTGAATAAAATACGATACGCCGCCCAGCGCGGCTTTGAGTTTTTCTGGCGTTTCGGTGGTGATGCGTGTGCCGAAGCCGCCGGTCGCCATATTGATAAAACAGGTTTTATCATTGACCTGCACCATATCGATCTCTGTCGCATTTCCGGCGATAGCCAGTTTTAACGCTTTATCCAATGCTTCAGGAATACCCACGCTGGTGGCAAAGTCATTCGCCGTTCCCAACGGTAAAATACCCAGGGCGGGAACATTGCCGCCCTGCGACTGGATTAGCGCTGTCGAGACTTCGTTGATCGTGCCATCGCCGCCGCCGGCAATCACTGTTGCAACGCCTAATCGACGCGCTTCATCCACGTAACGTTGAGCGTCGCCTTTTTCCCAGGTGACGCGTACATGAATTTCCACGCCCTCATCGCGAAGTTGCGCAATAGTTTCACGCAGAGGGAGATTATCAGCACTTTTTCCATTGAGGATCAGCAAGCTGGCAGGAAACGCTATCATCCTTATGCCTCATTCTTTATCGTTTTAACTAGTGTATGCCATGAATGCATTTCTGGCGTAAGAACTGACTGAAAGCGCAGGCGAAGAGATAAAAAAAGCCGCGGTTGCGGCTTTTCAGATTGAGCGGAAATTACTGCGGGAACCACTGATCGCTGATTTTTTGGTAGGTGCCGTCCGCTTTGATGGCGGCCAGTGCGTTATTCAGTTTTTCCAGCAGGGCTTTGTTATCCGGGCGAACCGCAATGCCAAGACCGGTACCGAAGTATTGTGGGTCGGTCACTTTGTCGGTAGCCACGCCTAACTGCGGGTTAGTTTTCAGCCATTCGTTAACGACGGCGGTATCGCCAAATACGCCATCAATACGGCCATTTTTCAGGTCGATAATCGCATTCTGATAGCTGTCATAGGCCACGGTTTTCACTTCAGGATGTTTGTCCTGCAGGTATTTCTGGTGCGTGGTGCCGTTTTCCATACCGATGCGTTTGCCTTTCAGATCGGCAAAGGTTTTATAGGCGTCTTTCTTGGCAATAACCAGCGCGGAGTTAGCATAGTAAGGCTGTGTGAACGCAACCTGTTTGCTACGTTCAGGCGTGATATCCATTCCGGAAATCACTGCATCATATTTTTTGAATTTCAGCGCGGGGATCAGGCTGTCGAAAGCATGATTGGTAAAAGTACATTCCGCCTGCATTTGTTTGCACAGCGCCGTTGCCAGGTCAATGTCAAAACCGACAATTTTGTTGCTCGCGTCCAGCGATTCAAATGGCGGATAAGTCGCTGATACACCAAAGCTAATTTTATCAGCGGCTGAGGCGCCAGCGGCGAAAGTAGCCAGTAATGCGGCCAGTACTAACTTTTTCATGGTGGAACTCCCGTCTGTCAATCTTATGATGATTTACCGTGTCTGCGGCGTGAATTAACAATGCCATCTAATGAATTTATATGCAATAAAAATGATTAAGTATTTTATCGATATAAAAAAAGACGGGCGGTTGTTAGACTTGCCCGTCTTTTATATTTCGCTTTATGCAGTTATCGGCTTAATTCCGGTGTTCAAACGCCAGCGCTTTACGTTCGATTAAGCGCATCATCAGCGTCAGCAAACCGTTGACGATCAGGTAAATCACGCCCGCCGCGCCGAAGACCATGACGTCATAAGTGCGACCATACAGCAGTTGGCTATAACCCATGACTTCCATCAGCGTGATAGTGTAAGCCAGTGAGGTACTTTTAAACACCAGCACCACTTCGTTGGAATACGAGGAGAGGGCGCGTTTAAAGGCGTATGGCAACAGAATCGCCAGCGTATCCTTTTTGCTCATCCCTAATGCACCGCATGACTGCCACTGACCTTCCGGGATGGCGCGGATAGCGCCGTAGAACAGCTGCGTGGTGTAAGCCGCGCTGTTTAACGACAGCGCAATTAACGCGCACAGCCACGGTTCGGAGAGCAGATGCCACAGTACCGGATATTCCTGCAGCGTCGGGAACTGTCCTGGCCCGTAGTAGATCAGGAAGATTTGCACCAGCAACGGCGTACCGGTAAACAGCGTGATATAGGCGCGGACCAGCCAGACCAGTACCGGCGTTTTTAGCGTCAGGATGACGGTAAAAATCAGCGCCAGCACCAGAGCAACCACGATGGAGGCGACCGTCAGCGTCAGGCTGGTATGCAGCCCTTTCAACAATTCAGGTAAATACTCAAGCATCAGCCTGGTCTCCGCTCAAAACGTGTCGCGCGCAGGTCAATGCGTTTGAGAATGTACTGACTCACCAGCGTAATCACCAGGTAAATAGCCGCCGCCACAATGTACCAGGTAAATGGCTCCTGGGTACGCGTGGCAATGCTTTTGGTTTGCAGCATCAGATCGTTCACGCTAATCAGGCTGACCAGCGCGGTATCTTTCAGCAATACCAGCCACTGGTTACCCAGTCCCGGTAAGGCATGACGCCACATTTGCGGCATCACCAGACGAAAGAAGATCGCGGCTTTAGACAAACCCAGCGCCTGACCGGATTCCCATTGTCCGAGCGGCACGGCCTTCAGCGCGCCACGCAGCGTTTGCGACGCATAGGCGGCGTACAGCAAAGACAGCGCAATCACACCGCACAGGAACGGGCTGACGTCGAAGTTTTCGATCTGCATCTGTACCGGGATTTCTACAAACCCGAGATTAATCGTAAAACCATCGGCCAGCGTCAGCAGCAGTTGCGAGGAGCCGAAATAGATAAACAGAACCACCAGAATTTCTGGTAACCCGCGCAGAATGGTGACCAGCGCAGAACCTGCCCATGCCACTGGACGCCATTTTACGGACTCCCAGACGGCAAAAAACATGGCGAGCGCAAGGCCGATGATCAGCGCACAAACCGCAAGGCCGACGGTCATCCCGGCGGCGCTTGCTAACGGAAAAAATTCATTCATCAAATATTACTTCTGGAACCATTTGTTGTAGATGGTCTCGTAAGTCCCATCTTTCTTCACTTTTTCCAGTGCAGCGTTAAATTTCTGCTGCAGCTCAGTGTTGCCCTGACGCACCGCGATGCCCAGACCTGTACCGAAGTAATCTTTATCCGTCACTTTGTCGCCAACAGCGGCCAGTTTTGGATTGTCTTTCAGCCATTCGGTTACCACTGCGGTATCACCGAAGACGCCGTCAATGCGACCGTTTTGCAGATCGAGCTTGGCATTCTGGTAGCTGTCATACGGTACGGTGGTCACTTCCGGATGCTTATCCATGATGAATTTCTGGTGCGTCGTCCCGTTTTGTACGCCAACTTTTTTGCCTTTCAGCTGATCAATGCTGGTGTATTTACCCTGCTGGCCAACAAACAGCGCAGAGTTGTCGTAGTAAGGGGTGGTAAACAGGACCTGTTTTTCACGCTCAGGCGTGATGTCCATACCGGCCATCACCGCGTCAAAACGACGGAATTTCAGGCTCGGGATCAGGCTGTCGAATGCCTGATTGGTAAACGTACAGGTAGCATCGATCTCTTTACACAGCGCGTTCGCCAGATCAACGTCAAAACCGACGATCTTGTTATTCGCATCGATAGATTCAAACGGAGGATAAGACGCTTCGGTAGCGAAACGAATGGTTTGGGCTGCGGTAGCGGAAAGGCTAAAACCTGCGATTAGCGCGGCAATCAGAACTTTTTTCATTGTATTGTCCCGAATCTTAGTGAGAGAGATAGTTTTTAAATGCTTCGGTTTGCGGGTTAGCAAAGCAGCTCGCATCCCCAAACTCGACGATATGACCGTTTTCCATATACACCACACGACTGGCCGTTTTACGAGCAACTTCCACTTCGTGGGTGACGATCACCTGAGTAATGTTGGTTTCCGCCAGCTCACGAATGATGCTGACGATTTGCGCGGTAATTTCCGGATCAAGCGCGGCGGTCGGTTCATCAAACAGCAGCACCTGCGGTTCCATCATTAATGCGCGGGCAATGGCCACACGCTGCTGCTGGCCGCCGGAGAGATGCAACGGATAACGATCGCTGTAGGGCTTCAGACGCAGACGTTCGAGCAGTTTCTCGGCGCGCGCCATTGCTTGCTCTTTTGTCAGACCGAGCACACGGCAGGGCGCTTCAATCAGATTCTGTACAACCGTGAGGTGCGGCCAAAGATTATATTGCTGAAAAACCATACCCACGTTCTGGCGCAGATCGCGAATAGCTTTATCTGACGGTGTTTTCGTGAAGTCGAAACGGTTACCCGCAATAGAGAGCGTGCCCGAGCGCGGCATCTCAAGCAGGTTGAGTACACGCAGTAGCGAGCTTTTCCCGGCTCCACTAGGGCCAAGTAACACCAGTGTTTCACCCTGAGGGCAATCCAGCGTGATATCGAACAGCGCCTGATGTGCGCCGTAGAAGCAGTTAATGCCGTTTAATTGAATACTCATTGACACTCGTATGCTGGCAGTCTGATAGCTATTGAAGCCGCAGATACTACCTTTGACAGAATAGTTATGCAATATTTATGCG
>NZ_JAHLQZ010000058.1:0-21545 GCF_018919505.1 Citrobacter sp. S55_ASV_140 | reverse complement strand
TGTTGTTCTGATTTTTTGGCGTACTTGTGGATTTATATTCTGTCATCGATCTGGCCATTTTTTGCCATAAGCTAATGTGATGGCTAATTTTGCCTTATGGTTTAGCGTCTGTTTCGGTGGTAAGTTCAGGACAAAGAGAACGTTTGCGTCGTAGCCCCTGGAGCGGCTGCGGTGCTGGGTTTCGTGGCGAAAATTTCACCGCGAAAGAGTTGGTAGCCCCGCTTATTCAACGAGGAAAAGATGGCTCAACAGACTCCTTTGTACGAACAACACACGCTATGTGGCGCGCGCATGGTAGATTTCCATGGCTGGATGATGCCACTGCATTACGGTTCTCAGCTCGATGAACACCATGCTGTTCGCACCGATGCCGGTATGTTTGATGTGTCGCATATGACCATCGTCGACCTGCGCGGCAGCCGCACCCGGGAGTTCTTGCGTTATCTGCTGGCAAACGACGTTGCGAAGCTAACGAAGACGGGTAAAGCCCTCTACTCCGGTATGCTTAACGCATCGGGCGGTGTGATAGATGACCTGATTGTCTATTACTTCACTGAAGATTTCTTCCGCCTCGTTGTAAACTCCGCCACCCGCGAAAAAGACCTCTCCTGGATTACCCAACACGCTGAACCCTACGCCATCGACATCACCGTTCGTGACGACCTGTCGCTGATTGCGGTGCAGGGGCCAAACGCGCAGGAAAAAGCAGCCACGTTGTTTACTGACGAACAGCGCCATGCGGTAGAAGGTATGAAGCCGTTCTTTGGCGTTCAGGCGGGTGATTTGTTTATCGCAACCACCGGCTATACCGGCGAAGCAGGCTATGAAATCGCCATGCCGAATGAAAAAGCGGCTGATTTCTGGCGTGCGCTGGTACAAGCAGGCGTCAAACCTTGCGGTCTGGGCGCGCGTGACACGCTGCGTCTGGAAGCGGGTATGAACCTGTATGGTCAGGAGATGGACGAAGGGATTTCTCCGCTGGAAGCCAACATGGGTTGGACCATTGCGTGGGAACCTGCCGACCGCGACTTTATTGGTCGTGAAGCACTGGAAATGCAGCGCGACAAAGGCCATGAACAGCTGGTCGGACTGGTGATGACCGAGAAGGGCGTGCTGCGTAATGAACTGCCAGTACGTTTCACTGACGCTTCCGGTAACCAGCATGAAGGCATTATCACCAGCGGAACATTCTCCCCAACCCTGGGCTACAGCATCGCGCTGGCGCGTGTCCCTGCGGGTATCGGTGAGACAGCGATCGTGCAGATCCGTAACCGCGAAATGCCAGTAAAAGTCACTAAACCTGTTTTTGTGCGTAACGGCAAAGCCGTCGCGTGATTCATCCTTTTTGGAGATTGATTGATGAGCAACGTACCTGCAGAACTGAAATACAGCAAAGAACACGAATGGCTGCGCAAAGAAGCTGACGGCTCTTACACCGTTGGTATCACCGAACATGCTCAGGAGCTGTTGGGTGACATGGTTTTCGTAGACCTGCCAGAAGTTGGTGCCACCGTCAGCGCGGGCGATGACTGCGCCGTTGCGGAATCCGTAAAAGCGGCTTCTGATATTTATGCGCCGGTAAGCGGTGAGATTGTCGCGGTTAACGACGCGCTCAGCGACTCCCCGGAACTGGTTAACAGCGAACCGTATGCCGGTGGCTGGATCTTCAAAATCAAAGCCAGCGATGAAAGCGAAATCGAATCGCTGCTGGATGCCACTGCGTACGAAGCATTGTTAGAAGACGAATAATGTTGTGCCGGATGGCGCTAATGCTTATCCGGCCTACTCACTGCAACGCGAATTATTTTGCGTATTCGTTTTCGCACGCGTAGGCCCGGTAAGCGTCAGCGCCACCGGGCAATTGAGTTAGAGACAATCACGATTCACTGCACGTTTCAGGAACCATCGCCCATGACACAGACGTTAAGCCAGCTTGAAAACAGCGGCGCTTTCATTGAACGCCACATCGGACCGGACGCCGCGCAGCAGCAAGAGATGCTGAATGCGGTTGGCGCCGAGTCGTTAAACGCGCTGATCGGCCAGATTGTGCCGAAAGACATTCAGCTCGCAACCCCGCCGCAGGTAGGCGAGGCGGCGACAGAATACGCTGCGCTGGCCGAATTAAAAGCCATCGCCGGGCGTAACAAGCGCTTCACGTCCTACATCGGCATGGGCTACACCGCCGTGCAGTTGCCACCGGTTATCCTGCGTAACATGCTGGAAAATCCGGGTTGGTACACCGCGTATACGCCGTATCAGCCGGAAGTCTCTCAGGGACGCCTGGAAGCGCTGCTGAACTTCCAGCAGGTCACGCTGGACCTGACCGGGCTGGACATGGCCTCCGCCTCTCTGCTGGATGAAGCCACCGCGGCGGCCGAAGCCATGGCGATGGCCAAACGCGTCAGCAAACTGAAAAACGCCAACCGTTTCTTTGTGGCGGCTGATGTTCATCCACAAACGCTGGATGTGGTTCGCACTCGTGCAGAAACCTTTGGTTTTGACGTCATTGTGGATGACGCTGAGAAAGCACTGGATCACCAGGATGTGTTCGGCGTGCTGTTGCAGCAGGTTGGTACCACTGGTGAAGTGCACGACTACAGCAAACTGATTGCTGAGCTGAAATCCCGTAAAGTTGTGGTCAGCGTCGCTGCCGATTTTATGGCGCTGGTTCTGCTGACCGCACCGGGCAAACAGGGCGCGGATATCGTTTTCGGCTCTGCGCAACGCTTCGGCGTACCGATGGGTTACGGTGGTCCGCACGCGGCATTCTTTGCCGCCAAAGACGAATTCAAACGCTCCATGCCAGGCCGTATTATCGGCGTATCAAAAGATGCGGCGGGCAATATCGCACTGCGCATGGCGATGCAGACTCGCGAGCAGCATATCCGTCGTGAGAAAGCGAACTCCAACATTTGTACCTCACAGGTACTGCTGGCTAACATCGCCAGCCTGTATGCCGTTTATCATGGTCCGGTCGGTCTGAAGCGCATCGCTAATCGTATCCACCGCCTGACCGATATTCTGGCGGCTGGTCTGCAACAGAAAGGCTTAAAGCTGCGTCATGCGCACTACTTCGACACGCTGTGTGTTGAAGTGGCCGATAAAGCTACGGTACTGGCGCGTGCGGAAGCGGCAGAGATCAACCTGCGCAGCGATATTCATAACGCGGTAGGTATTACGCTCGACGAAACCACCACCCGTGAAAACGTGGTGCAGTTGTTCAATGTTCTGCTGGGCGACAGCCACGGCCTGAACATCGACACGCTGGATAAAGACGTGGCGCTCGACAGTCGTTCCATTCAGAGCAGCATGCTGCGTGACGACGCGATCCTCAGCCACCCGGTGTTTAACCGCTACCACAGCGAAACCGAGATGATGCGCTACATGCACTCGCTGGAGCGTAAAGATCTGGCGCTGAATCAGGCGATGATCCCGCTGGGTTCCTGCACCATGAAGCTGAACGCCGCCGCCGAGATGATTCCTATCACCTGGCCGGAATTCGCTGAACTGCATCCGTTCTGCCCGCCAGAGCAGGCGGAAGGGTATCACCAGATGATCGGTCAGCTTTCCGAGTGGCTGGTAAAACTGACCGGCTATGACGCAGTCTGCATGCAGCCGAACTCCGGCGCACAAGGCGAATACGCTGGCCTGCTGGCGATTCGTCATTATCACGAAAGCCGTAACGAAGGCCATCGCGATATCTGCCTGATCCCGGCGTCCGCCCACGGTACTAACCCGGCTTCCGCACAAATGGCGGGGATGCAGGTGGTGGTAGTCGCCTGTGATAAGAACGGCAACATCGACCTCGACGATCTGCGGGCAAAAGCAGAACAACATGCTGCGAACCTTTCTTGCATCATGGTGACCTATCCGTCCACCCACGGCGTATATGAAGAAACGATCCGCGAAGTGTGTGAAGTTGTGCACCAGTTCGGCGGCCAGGTGTACCTCGACGGCGCGAACATGAACGCCCAGGTTGGAATCACCACGCCGGGCTTTATCGGCGCGGACGTTTCGCACCTCAACCTGCATAAAACCTTCTGCATTCCGCACGGCGGCGGCGGCCCGGGCATGGGACCGATCGGCGTTAAATCGCATCTGGCACCGTTTGTGCCTGGCCACAGCGTGGTACAGATTGAAGGGATGCTTACCCGTCAGGGCGCGGTGTCTGCCGCACCGTTCGGTAGCGCATCCATTCTGCCAATCAGCTGGATGTACATCCGTATGATGGGCGCAGAAGGTCTGAAGCAGGCAAGCCAGGTCGCTATTCTTAACGCTAACTACATTGCCAGCCGTCTGAAAGATGCCTATCCGGTGCTGTATACCGGTCGCGATGGCCGTGTAGCGCATGAATGTATTCTCGACATTCGCCCACTGAAAGAAGAGACCGGCATCAGCGAACTGGATATTGCCAAACGTCTGATCGACTATGGTTTCCATGCGCCAACCATGTCGTTCCCGGTAGCGGGTACGCTGATGGTGGAACCGACCGAATCTGAAAGCAAAGTGGAACTGGATCGCTTTATTAACGCGATGCTGGCAATCCGCGCTGAGATCGAGCGCGTGAAAGCCGGTGAGTGGTCGCTGGAAGATAACCCGTTGGTAAACTCGCCGCACACCCAGAATGAGCTGGTGAGCGAGTGGAACCACGGTTATAGCCGCGAAATCGCAGTCTTCCCGGCAGGCGTGGCGAACAAATACTGGCCTACCGTGAAGCGTCTTGATGACGTTTACGGCGACCGTAACCTGTTCTGTTCCTGCGTGCCGATGAGCGAATATCAGTAACTTTTCCGCGTAATTGAATAATTTCCAGGCCGGGTAAGGCGAAGCCGCCTCCCGGCTTTTTCATATCTGGAGGTCTCTATGGGAATCGCACTTGTTACTGGCGGCAGTCGCGGTATTGGGCGAGCAACCGCGCTGCAACTGGCACTGGAGGGTTACACGGTCGCCGTTAATTTTCATCACAATATTCGTGCGGCAACCGAGGTGGTGAACCACATCGTCGCGGCAGGTGGTAAGGCATTTGCGCTGCGTGCGGATATCAGTGATGAAAGTCAGGTGCTGGCGATGTTTGAATCGATCGACCGTGAAGGGGAACCGCTGACTGCGCTGGTGAATAATGCCGGGATTTTATTTGAACAGACCACGGTGGAAAACTTAACTGCAGAGCGAATTAACCGCGTACTGGCGACCAATGTTACCGGCTATTTTCTGTGCTGTCGGGAAGCGGTAAAGCGCATGTCGTTTAAGCGCGGCGGTCAGGGTGGGGCGATTGTGAATGTCTCTTCGGCGGCATCACGGCTCGGTGCGCCATTCGAATATGTTGATTATGCCGCTTCAAAAGGTGCGGTGGACACGCTCACCACCGGCCTGGCACTGGAGGTGGCGGCGCAGGGGATCCGTGTAAACTGCGTACGTCCAGGCCTGATCTACACTGAAATGCATGCGTCGGGTGGAGAGCCGGGAAGGGTTGATCGCGTGAAATCCATGTTGCCTATGCAGCGTGGTGGGCAGCCGGAAGAAGTCGCGCAGGCGATTTGCTGGCTACTGAGCGAGAAGGCATCTTACGTCACGGGCAGTTTTCTGGAGCTGGCCGGCGGGAAGTAGAGATTTAATGGCCGGATAGCGCTGCGCTTATCCAGCCTACGGGATCATACCTGTAGGCTGGATAAGGCGTTTACGCCGCCATCCGGCGAAAAATCACAGATTCTCGCCGTTGCTGGCGATCACCGCTTTATACCACTCAAAACTCTTCTTGCGTGAACGCGACATATCCCCAGTGCCGTCATCGTGCTTATTCACGTAGATGAAGCCGTAGCGCTTGCTGTACTGACCGGTGGTGAACGAAACGCAGTCGATGCAGCCCCACGGCGTGTAGCCCATCAGATCTACGCCATCATAGGTGACCGCCTTCATCATCTCTTCGATGTGGGCGCGCAGATAATCGATGCGGTAGTCATCATTGATGCTGCCATCTGTTTCCACTTTATCGTAGGCGCCAAACCCGTTTTCAACGATAAACAGCGGCTTCTGATAGCGCTCGTACAGCTCACATAAAGCATAGCGCAGGCCAACCGGGTCAATCTGCCAGCCCCAGTCGGAGGCTTTGACGTGCGGGTTCGGCACGCTACCTTCAAAACCGGAAATGGCATCACCGCTACCGCCTTCCGCTTTCACCGCGTTGGTCATGTAGTAGCTAAATCCGAGATAGTCGCAGGTGCCTTCACGCAGGATTTGCTCGTCGCCGTCTTCCATCCTGATGTTAAATTCGCGACGTTCCCACTCATTCAACACATAGCTTGGGTAGTAGCCGCGCAACTGGACGTCGGTAAAGACGTAGCGTTCACGCATTGACTCCTGGGCGAACATGACATCTTCGGGCTTACAGGAGAATGGATAGAGCGGCACCATAGCCAGCATGCAGCCCACTTTCATTTCCGGGTTGATGCGGCGTGCGGCTTTCACTGCGAGCGCGCTGGCCACGAACTGGTGATGCAGCACCTGGTACATGGTCTCTTCCGGGTTTTCATGCTCGGTATACACCACACCGGAGCAGCAATAGCCAAACAACGGTGCGCGCCAGTTACGTTGGTTATTGATCTCGTTGAAGGTCATCCAGTATTTGACTTTGTGTTTGTAACGCTCAAAGACGACTTCAGCAAATCGAACAAAGAAATCAACAACTTTGCGATTGGTCCAACTCCCATACTGTTGAACCAAATGTAGCGGCATTTCGAAGTGGGAAAGGGTGATGACCGGTTCGATGTTGTATTTCAGTAATTCATCGAACATGTCGTCATAGAACTTCAGACCTTCTTCGTTCGGCTGGGTTTCGTCCCCATTGGGGAAGATACGGGTCCATGCGATGGAGGTACGGAAACATTTGAAGCCCATTTCGGCAAACAGCTTAATGTCTTCTTTGTAATGACCGTAAAAATCGACGGCTTCGTGGTTGGGGTAGTATTTACCGGGCACGACTTCCTGAGTGATTTCTCGTGGAACGCCGTGTGCCCCACCGGTCAGTACGTCGCAAATGCTGGGGCCTTTGCCACCTTTGTTCCAGCCACCTTCGACCTGGTGCGCCGCAACCGCGCCGCCCCATAAAAAATCTTTTGCTAAGGTAAGTTTTTTCATCTGCGCTCAGTCTCAAATTAATACAATCTGATTTTGAGTCTAACAAAGGAAACCTAAATGTCACGATATAACAAAATAGCATTAATGTGATTTGTTACATCAAAAAAACAGATTGTTTTTTTACGCTATTCTTTTCGCCAGTTTGCGGCCAAGCGATTCCAGAATATAAATAACGGGGATTTGCGTGGTTATATCGTATACCCCGGCAATGCGTGTTTGTGGAACGTGCCAGGAGAGATTAAAGTCGGCGAGTTTCGCCAGACGTGACTGTTCATGGCTGGTTACAGACAACACTTTACAGTGGTGCAAGCTGAACTGGCTGGCAAAACGCAGGATCTCTTCTGTTTCGCCGGAGACGGAAAGCACGATTGCCAGCGCGTTTCTGGCCATATCATTGGTTACCGGAAAATAAGGGTCGTCAATATGATTACTGAATTTGCCGACGTTGGAGAAAAAACGTGCGCCGTATTTCGCAAGCGCTCCTGACGTTCCTGCGCCAACAAATATAATACGTTCGGAAGATAATATAATATCAACAGCCTGATCGAGCAGTTTATCGAATTCGTCGTTATTGACGCTTTTAAAAAAGCTGATAATTTCGCTGGCGCCGAAATTAGCCTGTTGCGGTTCATTCTGCTCTAAATATAATTTGAAGCGTACGCGAAATTCTGAGTAACCTTCACACTTAAGCTTGCGGCAAAAGCGCAGTACGGTGGTAGTGGAAACGCCCACGGCATCGGCTAGTTCGCGAATGGTCATGTACATGACTTTGTCACGATTTTTGATGACATAGTTGTAGACCAGCATCTCAAGATTGTTGAGACTGGCGATGGCAGCGTGGGAGAACATACTCACAATAGCAAAACTCACTCATCAGACTTCATCTACAGGGAATAATAACATGCAGCCAAATGACATCACTTTTTTTCAGCGTTTCCAGGATGACATACTGGCCGGACGCAAAACTATCACCATTCGTGACGAGTCCGAATCACACTTCAAAACCGGTGACATTCTACGGGTTGGGCGCTTTGAAGATGAGGGATACTTCTGCACGATTGAAGTTGTTGGCACCTCAACCGTCACGCTGGATACGCTGACTGAAAAACATGCTCAGCAGGAAAACATGTCGCTTGAAGAACTGAAACATGTGATCGCCGAGATTTACCCGGATCAAACGCAATTTTATGTGATTGATTTTAAATGTGTTTGATTTAATGCGTACGCTTGTTAGCTGAAAGATTAAAATTAATTATATGATTTTTATGAACTATTTATTTTAAGATAAATATTACAGCTAACAGGTGTTCACTGGAACCATTCTCAGTTACGCTAGAGGGGCAATAACGAAAGTGTTCGTTTCTCGGGAGTAAGCTATGGTTCAGAAACCATTAATCGCGCAGGGATATTCGCTGGCAGAGGAAATAGCCAACAGCATCAGTCACGGTATCGGGCTGGTATTTGGGATTGTCGGGCTGGTGTTGTTACTGGTTCAGGCAGTGGATACCAACGCCAGCGCTATGGCGATTACCAGTTATAGCCTGTACGGCGGCAGCATGATCCTGCTGTTTCTCGCCTCAACTTTGTATCACGCGATCCCCCATCAGCGAGCGAAAGTCTGGCTGAAAAAATTCGACCACTGCGCGATTTATCTGCTGATTGCCGGGACCTATACGCCATTTCTGCTGGTGGGGCTTGATTCGCCGCTGGCACGTGGACTGATGATTGTTATCTGGAGCCTGGCGCTGCTCGGTATTTTATTCAAACTGACCATTGCGCACCGCTTTAAGGTTCTGTCGCTGGTGACTTACCTGACAATGGGCTGGCTATCGCTGATTGTGGTGTATCAATTGGCGGTTAAACTGGCGGCGGGAGGCGTGACCTTGCTGGCCGTTGGTGGTGTGGTGTATTCGCTGGGCGTTATTTTCTATGTCTGTAAGCGCATTCCATATAACCACGCGATCTGGCACGGCTTTGTACTGGGCGGCAGCGTTTGCCACTTCCTGGCGATTTATTTGTATGTTGGACAGGCGTAACCCTTGATTTCGGATGGCGGCTAACGCCTTATCCGGCCTACAAAATGTGCCTGTAGGCCGGATAAGCGTAGCGCCATCCGGCGTTAAGCTTTTACTCTTCCAGCGAGTACGGCAGCGGCACAATATGCAGCGTTTTTGCGTCATCGCGAACGCGGAACACGCTGTCGGCTTCCATGTCGTTATTCATCACGACCTGCACCAGTATCTGGCCATCAGCGAGCTGTACTGCGGCGAGTACGGTACCAGTACGACGCCAGTTCTCACCCATTTTCAGTTCCAGATCTTCGCCAGCTTCCGGCACCCGGCTGGCCGTACCTGCCAGAGTCCACATGGCGCGTTTGTTGGCGCCGCGGAATTTGGCGCGCGCCACCATTTCCTGGCCGGTATAGCAGCCTTTTTTGAAGCTGATCCCACCCAGAGCCTGCATATTGGTCGCCTGGGGAATAAACTGTCCGCTGTTGGCAGTATCAATGACCGGAATACCCGCTTCGATATCCAGCGCCAGCCACTGTTGACTGTTATTTAACTCCGCTTCGCCGCGCAGTTTCTCAACCAGGCTTTCCGCCGTTGCAACATCAACAATCAGCAGGAAACGCTCGGCAGGGTGTTCGAACCACAGTATTGTGGAAGCATCTTCGGTAATAACCTGTTTTTCGCTGTTCGGTAATTCGCTAAAGAGATTGGCCAGCGCCGCTCGTGCCTGGAATCCCGCTACGCCCAACAGAACACGCTCGTCGTCCGGCGCAATCACTACCTTCGAGAAGACCGCATATTTTTTCAGTTCTGTAAGCTGCGCATCGCGCAAGCTGCGGCGTTCAAGCCATGCAAAACCGTCACTGTTACGGAACAGGCGCAGATTGCTCCACATTTTACCTTTGGCATCACAATGGGCTGCCAGCACGTGCTGATGCTCGGTCATCTGGCTGACATCAGCCGTGACCTGACCCTGAATATACTTCTCACTGTCGACACCGGTAATGGTGGCGAGCGCCCAGTCATCGAGCGTCATTAGCGTCAGAGGTAAACGCGTTGACGCAAAAGGCTGGCGAGGAGGAAAAGATGTAAAAGCCATAATAATGTCCTGATTTGCTTAACGCAGTGATAATGACTAATGGTAAAAGAGCTATGGCCCATTGCAAGCGGTTTAAACAGGCTATTTGTGCCATATAGTTAGCTTTGCGAGGAGACATCCAAAAATGATGAATCCTTTGACTTAATGCGGTTTTATTTAGCGAATGTGCTTCCATTAGCTGATAATCCCGCAAAAGCGCGTGAAAAACACGTTACAATAGCCGGATACTTCGTTTTCGCGAGACAGGAAGAAGAACATGGATATTAATAATAAAGCACGTATTCATTGGGCATGCCGCCGCGGTATGCGCGAGCTGGACATCTCTATCATGCCGTTTTTCGAACATGAATATGACAGCTTAAGTGACGAAGAAAAACGTATCTTTATCCGTCTGCTAGAATGTGACGATCCAGATTTATTTAACTGGTTGATGAATCATGGGAAACCAGCTGATGCTCAGTTGGAGCAGATGGTGCGACTTATCCAGACACGGAATCGGGAACGTGGTCCAGTGGCAATCTGATTTACGCGTTTCGTGGCGCGCGCAGTGGCTTTCGTTGCTCGTTCATGGGCTGGTCGCGGTATTTATTTTATTGATGCCCTGGCCTTTGAGCTACACCCCATTATGGATGGTTCTGCTCTCTCTGGTGGTGTTCGATAGCGTACGCAGCCAACGTAGAATTAATGCCTGTCAGGGCGAGATTAGGCTGTTGATGGACGGCCGTCTGCGCTGGCAAGGGCAGGAGTGGACTATCGTTAGCGCGCCCTGGATGGTCAAAACAGGCATGATGCTGCGTTTGCGTTCAGATACCGGGAAACGTCAGCATTTGTGGCTGGCGGCAGACAGTATGGATGAGGCTGAGTGGCGAGATTTACGGCGGTTAATGCTGCAACAGGCCAAGCAGGGGTAATGCCAACAAATATCTGATGGCGTGCCGCTTTAGGGCCTTAGGTTTGATGCGTGAGGTAAACCGGATAAGGCGTTCACGGCGTCATCCGGCAACACGCTTATCAGGACCAGTGTTCGGCCATTTCCCCAAGAATTTGCTCGCACCAGTTCTGGATGCGTTCATCGCTGAGATCGTACTGGTTCGTTTCATCCAGCGCCAAACCAACAAACAGCTGTCCATCAGCAATGACGGGTTTATCGCTGGTAAATTCATAGCCTTCGGTTGGCCAGTAACCGACAAACTTGACGCCTTTGGTGACCAGTTTATCGTGCAGCATCCCCAGCGCATCCAGGAACCATTCGCCATATCCTAGCTGATCGCCCATCCCGTAAAGCGCGACAATTTTGCCTTCCAGGTTGAGGTCGTCCAGTTGCTCCCAGACCGCTTCCCAATCCTCCTGAATTTCACCAAAATCCCAGGTAGGGATGCCCAAAATGAGCACATCATACTGCTCCATTAAGGTCGGGGAATCATCTTTGAGGTTGTGCAGTGTCACCAGTTCGGGACCCAGGATATCGCGGATTTTTTCTGCTGCCATTTCGGTGTAGCAGGTACTGGAACCGTAAAAAAGACCCATGTTCATGACGTAAACATCTCAATTCTGCTGTAGCGTTGCGGGTAGTGTAACAGAATCGCCGCAATCCCGGCACAATGAGGCATAATGCATCAAAAATGAGAGTGGAATAAGGGGCGCGAGTGGAACAGGATCTGGCGCGCATCGAGCAGTTTCTTGATGCCCTGTGGCTGGAACGAAATCTGGCGGAAAACACGTTAAGTGCGTATCGTCGCGATCTGACCATGCTTGTCGAATGGTTACATCACCGTGGCGTCTCGCTGGCGACGGCGCAGAGCGATGATCTGCAGGCATTGCTGGCCGAGCGGATGGATGGGGGATATAAAGCCACCAGTTCCGCTCGCTTGCTCAGTGCTACGCGGCGCTTTTTTCAGCATCTGTACCGCGAAAAATTTCGCGAAGACGATCCCAGCGCCTCGCTTGCATCACCGAAGCTTCCGCAGCGCCTGCCTAAAGATCTCAGTGAGGCACAGGTGGAGCGACTGTTGCAGGCGCCACTGATTGAGCAACCGCTGGAGCTACGCGACAAAGCCATGCTGGAAGTATTGTATGCAACGGGCCTGCGCGTATCTGAGCTGGTGGGACTGACGATGAGTGACGTCAGCCTGCGTCAGGGTGTGGTTCGGGTGATCGGTAAAGGCAACAAAGAACGCCTGGTGCCGTTGGGTGAAGAGGCGGTTTACTGGCTGGAAACGTATCTGGAACATGGGCGTCCATGGTTGCTCAATGGCGTATCGATTGATGTGCTGTTTCCCAGCCAGCGGGCGCAACAGATGACCCGTCAGACCTTCTGGCATCGTATTAAACACTATGCTGTGTTGGCGGGAATCGACAGCGAGAAGCTGTCACCGCACGTCCTGCGGCATGCTTTTGCCACGCATTTGCTCAATCATGGCGCTGACCTGCGCGTGGTGCAGATGCTACTGGGGCATAGCGACCTCTCGACAACACAAATTTATACTCATGTCGCAACGGAGCGCTTGCGTCAACTACATCAACAGCATCACCCGCGAGCGTGATTGCTGACAGGAAAGGATAGGTTATGAAAAAACGTTTTATGATGTTCACCCTGCTGGCAACGGCGTTTTCCGGCATGGTACATGCAGACGATGCGGCGATTCGCCAGTCATTGGCAAAGCTGGGGGTACAGAGCACCGAGATTCAGTCTGCTCCGGTGGCGGGTATGAAAACCGTACTGACCAATAGCGGCGTGCTGTACGTAACTGAAGACGGTAAACATATTATTCAGGGACCGATGTATGACGTGAGCGGGGCAAGCCCGGTGAATGTTACTAACCAGTTGCTGATGAAGCATTTGAACGCGCTGGAAAAAGAGATGATCGTCTACAAAGCGCCGCAGGAAAAACACGTCATTACCGTTTTCACCGACATCACCTGTGGTTACTGCCACAAGCTGCATGAAGAGATGAAAGACTATAATGCGTTGGGGATCACCGTTCGTTATCTGGCCTTCCCGCGTCAGGGTCTGGAAAGCCAGGCCGAGCAGGACATGAAGTCGATCTGGTGCGCGAAGGATAAAAACAAAGCCTTTGATGACGCGATGGCAGGCAAGGACGTGAAACCAGCAACCTGTGATGTGGATATCGCGAACCACTACGCGCTGGGCGTGCAGTTTGGCGTTAGCGGCACGCCGGCGATTGTGCTGAGCAACGGCTATGTCGTGCCTGGCTATCAGGGCCCGAAAGAGATGAAAGAATTCCTCGACGCACATGCAAAACAAACCAGCGGTAAATAATTCGCGTGAAACAAAAGATACAACTTCGTCGGCGTGAAGCCGACGAGACAACCGAGCTACCTGATGACCTGCCGCCATTGCTGCGTCGTTTATACGCCAGCCGCGGCGTGCGCAGCGCCCAGGAACTTGAACGTAGCGTAAAAGGAATGCTGCCGTGGCAGCATTTGAACGGCGTCGAAAAAGCAGTTGAGATCCTCTATAACGCCTTTCGCGCGGGAACCCGCATTATTGTGGTCGGCGATTTTGACGCCGATGGCGCGACCAGTACGGCGCTCAGCATTCTGGCGATGCGTGCGTTAGGTTGTGGTAACGTTGACTACCTGGTGCCTAATCGTTTTGAAGACGGCTATGGCTTAAGCCCGGAAGTGGTGGAGCAGGCGCATGCGCGTGGCGCTCAGCTGATTGTCACCGTAGACAATGGCATCTCGTCTCACGCCGGTGTGGAACATGCCAGAGCGCTGGGGATCCCGGTGGTGGTGACCGATCACCATCTGCCAGGAGATACGCTGCCTAATGCAGAGGCGATCATCAACCCCAATCTGCACGACTGTGAATTCCCGTCTAAATCATTGGCAGGGGTTGGCGTGGCCTTCTATCTGATGCTGGCGCTGCGCACCTTCCTGCGTGACAAAGGCTGGTTTGATGAACGAGGCATTGCGCCGCCGAACCTGGCGGACTTGCTCGATCTGGTCGCGCTCGGCACAGTGGCCGACGTGGTCCCGCTGGATGCTAATAACCGCATTCTGACGTGGCAAGGATTAAGCCGTATTCGTGCCGGAAAGTGCCGTCCCGGCATTAAGGCGCTGCTGGAAATTTCCAACCGCGACCCACTTAAGCTGGCTGCCAGCGATTTAGGTTTTGCGCTGGGGCCACGGCTGAATGCCGCTGGCCGTCTGGATGATATGTCCGTCGGCGTGGCGCTGTTGCTGTGCGACAACATTGGCGAAGCACGCATGCTGGCCAATGAACTGGACGCGCTCAATCAGACACGCAAAGAAATTGAGCAGGGCATGCAGGCGGAAGCGCTGACCCTGTGTGAAAAGCTGGAGCGCAGTAGCGAGACGCTACCGGGCGGCCTTGCGATGTACCATCCTGAGTGGCATCAGGGAGTAGTCGGCATTCTGGCATCGCGCATTAAAGAGCGTTTTCATCGTCCGGTGATTGCGTTTGCTCCTGCCGGCGACGGTACGCTCAAAGGCTCCGGGCGTTCGATTCAGGGGCTGCACATGCGTGATGCGCTGGAGCGCCTGGACACCCTTCATCCTGGCATGATCCTCAAGTTTGGCGGTCACGCCATGGCGGCGGGCTTGTCGCTGGAAGTGGCGCAGTTTGAGCGTTTCCAGCAGCGTTTCGGCGAACTGGTAACCGAGTGGCTGGATCCCGCCTTGCTGCAGGGCGAAGTGGTGTCAGATGGCCCGCTAAGCGCCGCGGAGATGACCATGGAGGTCGCGCAAATGCTGCGTGATGCCGGGCCGTGGGGGCAAATGTTCCCGGAACCGCTGTTTGATGGACATTTCCGTCTGCTTCAGCAGCGTTTGGTGGGTGAGCGTCATCTGAAGGTGATGGTGGAGCCGGTTGGCGGCGGACCTCTGCTGGACGGAATTGCGTTCAACGTTGATACCAGTTGCTGGCCGGACAACGGCGTGCGCGATGTTCAGTTGGCCTACAAACTGGATATTAATGAGTTTCGCGGCAACCGTAGTTTGCAGCTAATAATCGATAATATCTGGCCACTTTAGCGTCACTAATCGCTATAAAAAAGGGCGTGGATTAGTTACAATCCCGCTCTTATAACCGCATTTTGACTAGTCCAATAAAAGAAATCAGACAATGTTTGAAATTAATCCGGTAAATAACCGCATTCAGGACCTCACGGAGCGCTCTGACGTTCTTAGGGGGTATCTTTGACTATGATGCCAAGAAAGAGCGTCTGGAAGAAGTAAACGCCGAGCTGGAACAGCCGGACGTATGGAACGAACCCGAACGCGCGCAGGCGCTGGGTAAAGAGCGTTCCTCCCTTGAGGCCATCGTAGATACACTCGACCAAATGAGCCAGGGCCTGGAAGATGTCTCCGGCCTGTTGGAGTTGGCTGTAGAAGCCGACGACGAAGAAACCTTTAACGAAGCCGTAGCAGAACTCGATACCCTGGAAGATAAGCTGGCGCAGCTGGAATTCCGTCGTATGTTCTCCGGCGAATATGACAGCGCAGATTGCTATCTCGATATTCAGGCTGGCTCCGGCGGTACGGAAGCGCAGGACTGGGCGAGCATGCTGATGCGTATGTATCTGCGTTGGGCCGAAGCTCGCGGCTTTAAGACTGAAATTATTGAAGAATCTGAAGGCGAAGTGGCGGGTATTAAATCCGTGACCATCAGAATTGCTGGCGAATATGCGTACGGTTGGCTGCGGACTGAAACCGGCGTACACCGTCTGGTACGTAAGAGCCCGTTCGACTCCGGCGGTCGCCGCCATACGTCGTTCAGCTCGGCATTTGTCTATCCGGAAGTTGACGATGATATCGATATCGACATCAACCCGGCGGATCTGCGCATTGACGTTTATCGCGCCTCTGGCGCGGGCGGTCAGCACGTTAACCGTACAGAATCGGCGGTGCGTATCACCCACATCCCGACCGGGATTGTGACGCAGTGTCAGAACGACCGTTCCCAGCACAAGAACAAAGACCAGGCCATGAAGCAGATGAAAGCGAAGCTTTATGAACTGGAAATGCAGAAGAAGAATGCCGAGAAACAGGCGATGGAAGACAATAAGTCAGATATCGGCTGGGGTAGCCAGATTCGTTCTTATGTCCTTGATGACTCCCGCATTAAAGATCTGCGTACCGGGGTTGAAACCCGTAACACGCAGGCGGTGCTGGATGGCAGCCTGGATCAATTTATCGAAGCAAGTTTGAAAGCAGGGTTATGAGGAACCAACATGTCTGAACAACACGTACAGGGCGCTGACGCGGTAGCCGACCTTAACAATGAACTGAAAACGCGCCGTGAGAAGCTGGCGAGCCTGCGTGAGCAGGGGATCCCGTTCCCGAACGATTTCCGTCGCGATCACACCTCAGACCAACTGCATGCTGACTTCGACGCGAAAGAAAACGAAGAGCTGGAAGCGCTGAACATTGAGGTATCCGTTGCTGGTCGTATGATGACCCGCCGTATTATGGGTAAAGCCTCATTCGTTACGCTGCAAGATGTTGGCGGCCGTATTCAGCTGTACGTTGCTCGTGACGATCTGCCGGAAGGCGTTTACAACGAGCAGTTCAAAAAATGGGATCTGGGCGATATCCTCGGCGCGAAAGGTAAGTTGTTCAAGACCAAGACCGGTGAGCTGTCCATTCATTGCACCGAGCTGCGTCTGCTGACGAAAGCGCTGCGCCCGCTGCCGGATAAATTCCACGGGCTGCAGGACCAGGAAGCGCGTTATCGTCAGCGCTATCTGGATCTCATCTCTAACGATGAATCCCGCAATACCTTTAAAGTGCGCTCACAGATTATGGCTGGCATCCGCCAGTTCATGGTGGGTCGCGGCTTTATGGAAGTAGAAACCCCGATGATGCAGGTGATCCCTGGCGGCGCGGCGGCGCGTCCGTTCATCACCCATCATAACGCGCTGGATCTGGATATGTACCTGCGTATCGCGCCGGAACTGTACCTCAAGCGTCTGGTGGTTGGCGGCTTCGAACGCGTATTCGAAATTAACCGTAACTTCCGTAACGAAGGCATCTCTGTTCGTCATAACCCAGAGTTCACCATGATGGAACTCTACATGGCGTATGCGGACTACAAAGATCTGATCGAACTGACCGAATCACTGTTCCGCACGCTGGCGCAGAACGTTCTGGGAACCACCGAAGTGCCTTACGGCGAAGAAGTCTTCGACTTCGGTAAGCCGTTCGAAAAACTGACCATGCGCGAAGCGATTCAGAAATACCGTCCGGAAACCAACATGGCCGATCTGGATAACTTCGACTCTGCTAAAGCGATCGCTGAATCTATCGGCATCAAAGTTGAGAAGAGCTGGGGTCTGGGCCGTATCGTGACTGAGATCTTCGAAGAAGTCGCGGAAGCGCACCTGATTCAACCGACCTTCATTACCGAGTACCCGGCCGAAGTTTCTCCGCTGGCGCGTCGTAATGACGTAAACCCGGAAATCACCGATCGCTTTGAATTCTTCATCGGCGGACGTGAGATCGGTAACGGTTTCAGCGAACTGAACGATGCAGAAGATCAGGCGCAGCGTTTCCAGGATCAGGTTAACGCCAAAGATGCGGGTGATGACGAGGCGATGTTCTACGACGAAGACTACGTTACCGCTCTGGAACACGGTCTGCCGCCGACTGCGGGTCTGGGTATTGGTATCGACCGAATGGTTATGCTGTTTACCAACAGCCATACCATCCGCGACGTGATCCTGTTCCCGGCGATGCGCCCGGTTAAGTAAGATGTGACATGCCCGATGGCGGCTGATGCCTTATCCGGCCTACAATTCGTTATGTAGGCCTGGTAAGCATAGCGCCATCAGGCAATTAATTCCCGTTGGCAAACTTGCGCAGTAATTCTCGCGCCTTATCGTTTGAAGCCTGCATCACCATCCACGGGCTAAACGCCCACGGCGTTGCATCAATCCCGCTTAACACATCCTCAAGATTGCTCCACTGGTAATCCATCACTTCATCCGCATTTGGCTGTAGTTGGCTGGTAAGCTGCGCGGCATAGACCGGACAAACTTCGTTCTCCATAATTCCATTGGGATCCGTAGCGCAATAACGGAAATCCGCATATACAGAGGCGAGCGCGGTAATGTCTGCGCTCAGTTCAAAACGGGCGCGGCGGATAACGGCATCTTCGGTTGTCTCCCCCGACTGCGGATGGCCACAGACAGAGTTTGTCCAGACGCCAGGCCAGGCTTTTTTGTGCAGTGAACGGCGCGTCACCAGCAGTTGTCCCTGGTCGTTAAATATCCAGCAGGAAAACGCGAGATGCAAAGGGGTGTTGAAGGTATGGGCGGCATACTTTTCCAGCATGCCTGACGGTTTATTTTGCTCGTCCAGCAAAATGACATGTTCCCCGGCCATGACAACTCCTGAAAATAAAAAATGACCCGACACAAACCCGCCGGGTCATGCACTCAGGCCACTAGGGTAGCCCATAAATGGGACAAAGGCATTACCAAAACAAGCCCTGGCAACATGTTGGCGACCGGGAAAAGTTTAATGTTACAGATACGCAAACCGGTGGCCACCATCAGCAGTCCGCCAGCACAAGAGAAATCCGCCATCATGTCAGGAGTGATCATCGGCAGGATAATCACTGCCAGCATCGCCAGCGCTACCTGAATAATGATTTGTGGGATGGCGATGGTCATAACCGCGTAGCCGAGAAGTGTGGCAAAAATCCCTGCGGTAAACAGATCGAGGATCGTTTTGATGTACAGAATTGATGGGTCGCCGCTCATCCCTTCGGTCATCGCCCCGAAAATCCCGGTGCCACTGGCGCAAAACAGTACCAGGATGGCGACAAATTTCTCTGTGAACTCTTCGTGACCCAGGCCATTAACTGGCGGCAGAACTTTGTTGATTAAACCGCGCGTGGAGCCAGCGGCTTTACCAATTCCTTTTTCCAGATGCAGCAATTCACCGAGAATGGCGCCGATCACCATTGCCAGCACCACTGCTGGCATATATTTCACTTTTAGTACCAGCGTGATACCAAGACCAACGGAGCAAAGCCCGAAAGTCATCGGCAGCGCCGTTTTCACACGCTCAGGGAGCTTGCCGCCCGCCATTGCGCCAACTAGCCCGCCAAGAATGACGGCGGAACCATTTACATATGGGCCGATTAACATTGAGAAATGTCCTGTTAAGTAAAATTTAGCTCGCCTTCACCCCAGCGGGGGATATTGTTGACCTCAAGGTCGAACAGATCGAGCGCACGATTAACGCTATGGGTGATGATGTCGTCCGCCGTTTGCGGACGTTGATACAGCGCCGGAACCGGCGGAAAGATGATCCCGCCCATTTCAGTTACTGCGGCCATATTGCGAATATGACCGAGGTTCAGCGGGGTTTCTCTGGCCAGCAGCACCAGACGACGACGCTCTTTCAGCACCACGTCCGCCGCACGGGTCAGCAGGTTGTCCGTCAGGCAGTGGGCGATTGCGCCCAAAGAGCGCATGGAACATGGTGCGATCAGCATCCCCAGTGTTTTAAATGAACCGCTGGAGATAGCCGCCCCCAGATCCGCGATGGGATGTACCACGTCAGCCATCGCTGTCACATCGTCCAGGCGGTAATCTGTCTCCAGTTCGCAGGTTTTTTCTGCTCCTTTTGAGACCACCAGATGGACTTCAACGGGGTGTTGGCGAAGCAACTCCAGCGCCTTAACGCCGTACTGAAACCCGGAGGCCCACTGATCCCAATGATGATGCGTGCTGTCATGGTGGTCTCCTTTACTCGAAATCCGGCAGGAAGCGCTTCACGTCCACATCTTTAAATTTGGAACGCTGGAAGTTGTGCTTCAGGTGGAATGGCACCGTACAGTCGAAAATGGTTTTGCAGGACATTCCCTGTTGCAGGATGCTCGGGCTGTATTCCGGCACCTGTGACGGATCGAGCGGGTGGCAACGAACGCCAGGGATCGTAATGGTGTCAACATCCCCCTGGTAGCGGGTTTGCATGGCCCAGAGAACGTCGTCGCTATCGAAAATATCTACATCCTCATCCACCAGGATGACGTGCTTGAGTTCCGGGAATGCAGAGAAAGCCAGTAGAGCAGCCTGGCGCTGCCGACCTTCATCTGTCGGAGAAGATTTTTTAAACTGCAGAACCGCCAGAAGTTTGCCACCGCCCGCCGAGTGGGCGAAAACATTGAGTAGTTTGCCCGGCATGGCGCGTTCTACCATATCCAGAATGCTGGCTTCAGTCGGAATACCGGCCATATTGACATGTTCTTCGCCAGGTCCGACGGTGGTGCGCCAGATGGGGTTAATGCGGTGAGTAACGGCTTTCACTTTGATCACCGGAATAGCCTCTTTCGCTTCGCCGGTATAACCCGGAAACTCAGGCATTGCGCGCCCGGTATGGGTATTCTGATCTTCGCGTACGCGTGCGTTTGGCAGCAGTTCGCCTTCAATGACGATCTCCGCATGAGCGATAGCTTTTTCGTTAATGGTTTTACACTGCACCATCTCAACGGCTTTGCCGCGCAGCGCGCCCGCAATGCTCAATTCGTTGAAGCCCAGTGGGGTGGTTGGCGGCTCAAAACAGGCGGCAATTTCAATCGCCGGATCCACGCCGATGCTGATTGAAATCGGTAGCGGCTGACCTGCGGCTTCTGCTTTCATGCGGAAAGCATCAATATGGCGACCAGGGGTCAGCCACATGGACAGTTCGTCGCGGCTCTGTACACACAAGCGGTGAATGGTGATATCGGATTCGTGAGTTTCCGGGTCTGAGGCGTAGCACAGGCCCATGGTAATATAGGGACCAGCGTCTTCTTCTGTATTGGTCGGAGCGGGTAATAGTTTGCGCAGATCGAAATCGGCATCGCTCGCCAGATGCACCACTTCCTGACATTCCGCCGCGCCCTGAGTCATGACTGGCGCTATGGCGTTTTCCACAGAATCTTTCAGCAGATGCCCTAGTTTTGCTGGTTCGCACTGCAGAAAATGGCTGACGCGCTGGCGCGAACCGTTCAGCCCAATTGCCACGCTGATATCGTGAAATCCTTTGATTTTATTAAATACCATCACCGGCCCGTTCTTGCGGGTCGGGCGCTGGCAGGTTCCGCCCGCGCCCACATAACGATACACCCCAGAGAGTTCCGCGTGCGGGTCGACTTCGGTATCGGTTTCAACGTACTCGCCGGGAAGTGTTTTCAGTAGTTGGAGCGCAGAGCGTAAATCATGCACCGTTGAGGGAGATTTGTTATCAGTATTTGCCATGGGATGGTTCCTTCGGAAAGATGTTTCGTTGTCTGCACAATATTTTCCGTGGCGCTTTTACACAAA
>NZ_JAHLQZ010000057.1:0-23267 GCF_018919505.1 Citrobacter sp. S55_ASV_140 | reverse complement strand
TACTGTTATTCGTTGTCTGCGTGGTTTGCGCATTTTGCTGATTAGCCGGTGGGTTGGCGATTGGCGCGGTATTAGCCGGGGCTGGCTGATTAGACAATGCGCCTGGGACGCCGCCAGGCGCTCCGCTACCAATTTGCTCACTGACGTTTAACTGGCGTGAGCGCAGCACGGCCTGGGACTCATCGCCGTTTGGACGGTATTGCTCTTCGGTTTGCTCTTTGTTGGCAAAATCCAGCTGTGCGGTGACCTGTGCGTGTACGTTACCGTTGCCGACAATCGGCGACAGGATCGATTCGATCCGGCGTTGCACGCGGGCCTCGACATCGCTGGCGTATTTCAGTTGCGCATCGTTGAGATCGCGGCTGCTGGTGTTCGACTGGGTTAACAGATGACCCGCCTGGTCGACCAGCGTTACGTTGCCCGGCGGTAAGCCTGCAACAGCGCTGGAGACCAAATGCGTGACCGCGCTGATTTGACCTTCATCCAGCGCACGCCCCGGTTCCAGATTAACAGTGACGGAGGCCGAAGGCGCTTTTTGCTCACGTACAAACAGCGATGGTTTAGGCATCGCCAGATGCACGCGGGCGCGTTTTACCGGGCCCAGGGTTTCAATGGTACGGGCTAACTCACCTTCCAGCGCGCGCTGGTAGTTAACCTGCTCGCTAAACTGGCTGATACCAAACTTTTCCTGATCCAGCAGTTCAAAGCCAACGGCGCCACCTTTCGGCAGGCCTTGCTGCGCCAGACGCAAGCGCAGCTCGTGGACTTTATCGGCAGGAACTTCAATAGCGCCGCTTCCCTCAGTAAAACGATAGGGGACATTCATCTGCGTCAGTTGGGTGACAATCGCGCCGCCATCCTGATCGGAAAGATTGCTGAACAAGGTGCGGTAGTCGGGCGCTTTGGCCCACAGAACCATCGCCACAACGATAGCGACGGCAGCGGCTCCTGCCACAATCAGAGGAATTCTGGGATTCGCGCGCAGGCGGTTTAACCACTCGAGAGGTTTAAGCTGGGTTGCAGTCGATGCTGTCGCACTCATCTCGCACCTCGTGGCTTATCGTGGACGGCGTTTTTTGCAAAGTGGAACAAGACTCACTCCCGGGTCAGCAAACTCGAAAAATTGACGGTCTCATTATTTGCGGTTTCGAATTTTTCTATGGGTTAAAAACCGTGGTTTTTTATCGTTATTTAACGCCTTTATCTTATTGACTAACTGGTAATCTCAGCTACGTGAAAATTCATCCAGGGGATCAGAATGTCGGCAATACAGGGGATTGAAGGGGTCATCAGCCAGTTACAAACCACGGCGATGTCAGCAAAAATGCAGGATATGCAGCCACAACCGACCGTGAGTTTTGCCGGTCAGCTACATGCGGCGTTAGACAGAATCAGCGATGTGCAGACCGCGTCCCGTGTCCAGGCTGAGAAATTTACCCTCGGTGAACCGGGTATTGCGCTGAATGATGTGATGACCGATATGCAAAAAGCGTCGGTGTCGATGCAGATGGGGATTCAGGTACGTAATAAACTGGTATCGGCGTATCAGGAAGTGATGTCGATGCAGGTGTAGGGACAACGTGCAGATAATGTAGGCCGGATGAGCGCAGCGCCATCCGGCAAACACTTACTTTTGAATCAAATAGCGAATCGTTGGGCCATCCTGCTGAATATCCAGCACCGTATAGCCGTGATTGCGCGCATCCAGTGGAATATTATTGATTGACTGCGGGCAGTCGCTCACCACTTCCAGAATTTCACCTTTCTTCAATTGCGGCATCGCCTCCAGCGTGGCAACTGCCGGATACGGACACGGCTCGCCGACCATATCGAGGCGATAATCAGGCACGATATTTTTCATACAGACTCCTTGGCTGGCGTCAGCCCGGCACGGCGGAAGAAACGCTTTTCCCAGCCGATGATGAGCATCAGCGCGGTAAATAACAGCAGATAGGTCACCAGCAGGCCACCCAGCGGACCAAAGGTGTTCAGCAGATTCACCTTATCCCAGTTGGTGGCCAGAGCAGGCGCAAAATCATCCCAGTAGTAAGCCAGAATGGTTGAGCCAATAACGTTGCCCAGACCAACCCACCAGTAATGCACCTGGCCTTCAACCGCGCGGTACATCCAGCCGGTTTCACACCCGCCCGCTAAAACAATACCGAAGCCGAACAGCAAGCCGCCAATCACTGCATTCGGACCCGCCCACATAATCTTCGGCTCGACGCCCAGTTGCACGTAGCTAAAGATACCGATGGCGCTGACCGCCATCCCGAAGATGATCGCTTTTGCCATATGGGTGCGACCGGAAATCCACAGGTCGCGGAAGGCTGAAGTGAAGCAGATCTGCGCCCGTTCAATCAGCAGACCGAACCCGACGCCGAACAGCATCGCCAGGCCGAGCTTAGGTTTATCCATCGCAGTGAGTAACGCCCAGCCGATCATGCCGATAAACACCAGCATCCCGAGGCGAAAACGACGACGCGCCTGATCCGGTTTTTGCGTCAGCGGGGAAGCGGCGGAGACTTTCTGCATTTTGACCGGAATACGGAACATCGGCAGCAGGGTAAAGCGTGCGCCAAACCACGAGCCAATGGCTGTTGCCAGCGCAAAAAACCAGGCGTGTAGTGAGAACTGTGGAATACCGGTGAAGAACGCGGCCAGGTTACACCCCATCGCCAGACGGGCGCCGAATCCGGCAATCATCCCGCCGACTATCGCCTGCATAATGCGTATCCGACTGCGCGGCATGCGGAGTTTGACGTTGTTGGCCCAGAGAGCGGCAGCAAAACAGCCGCCGAACATACCGAGTATCATCATTCCGTCGATACGGGTCAGGGGAGAGCCTTCAAGATGGATCAGCTTGTAGTATCCCCACTCTTCGGCGTGAACGCCAAATAATTGCAGGATTTGACCGCCCCAACGGGTGAATTCGCCGGTAACGGCCCAGAAGGTTCCAGTGATGCCGAAGTAGTAAGTAGAGAGAATACCCGCTGCGATGACCGCAGGGGCAGGGGCCCAAAATTTAATTAACCAGGCCTGTTTGAAGTGTTGCCATGACATGCGTTTTGCCTCTGAACTCAGAAGGTATGTAACAAGAAGTGTGGATACTACACCGATCAGAATTTTTGACTATGAGTAATAAGAGGTAACACTGTCTGGATCAATATTTCTCAATGCTACCGAAAGGCTGGCGGCATCAGACCTTTAATGCCACAATCCCATTTTCTTCGCATGCAGGATGAATGATGAAAAAATTAGCAATCGTTGGGGTATTTCTGGCGCTGAGCGGATGCGCCGAAGTAGAGAATTATAACGACGTGGTGAAAACGCCAGCGCCAGCAGGTCTGGAAGGCTACTGGCAGTCAAAAGGTCCGCAACGCAGCCTGGTCAGCCCGGAAGCCATTGCCAGCCTGGTGGTGACGAAAGAGGGCGATACGCTGGATTGTCGCCAGTGGCAGCGGGTCATTGCTCTACCGGGGAAACTGACGATGATTTCCGGCGATCTCACCAACGTGACCGTGAAACGTGAGCTGTATGAGATTGAGCGTGAAGGCAATACGCTGGAGTATGATGGCATGACGCTGCAACGGGTGGATCGCCCGACGCCTGAATGTGCTGACGCGTTAAAGAAAACACCGCTGGCTACGCCGCTGCCATAAGTAGCATGCCCCGGTAGCCAGCGGCCACCGGGGTTGAGTATTACAACACGTCTTCAATCACCCACACGCTGACGCTACCGCCGTTACAGAAAAACGTCGCTTCCCCGTTTTCATCGGTGACCACGCTTTCTTCGCGATTTCCCAGATAATCACGCCAGGTTTTATTACCGTAATTCGCGCCGAGATTGATGGTCTTTTCCCCATCATCACCATTAGACAACACCACCACACAGCCGGGATCTTCGTCCGTTCCGCTGCGGCTAAAGGCGATACAGTTAGGGTGATCAAAAAAGAGCGTCTGAACGCCGTGAGCGAAGCGCTGACGGGCGAGGATCAGTTCGGCAAGCTGTTCAATGATCGGCATGTCGATAGAATAGGTTTCGCCATCGCCGCCGGTGTCTTCGTAATGCGCCCCGTAGAGGTCAGGATAAAACACCGACGGTACGCCGTTTTCCCGTAGCAGGATCAACGCATAGGCCAGCGGCTTAAACCATGACTCGACAGGGGCTTCCAGCGCCTGCAACGGCTGGGTATCGTGATTGGCAACCAGCGTGACGGCATGAAACGGATCGGCCTCGACTAATGTGTCCGTGAAGATTTGGCTCATGTCGTAATCGCGGCCCTGACGGGAGGCTTCGTGGAATTTCATCTGCAATGGGGCGTCGAACAGCATGGTTTTCCCCTCCACCTGGTTAATGTAGGTTTGCAGTTTGTCGACCTCGTGGGACCAGTATTCCGCGACAATACATAATGGCTTGGGCGCGACCTCCTGTACGTGTTCAATCCACTCTTTATAAAACCATGCCGGGATATGTTTCACCGCATCTAAACGAAAACCGTCACACTGGGTTTGCTCCATCACCCAGCGCGCCCAGTATTTGATCTCCTCGGTCACGGCGTGATTTCGAAAATCGATGTTCTCGCCCATCAGATAATCAAAATTACCCAGTTCATCATCCACCTGATCGTTCCAGCCTTCACCGGTATAATCGTTAACGATTTTGAAAATGCCGTCTTCGGTGGGGTTCTCGATATGGTCAATGCCGCTGAAGCATTTATAGTCCCAAATGAATTGTGAATACTGGCCTGCGCGGGCGGGGAAGGTATAGCGCGTCCAGGCCTCACATTCGATGATTTCATCGTCTATTTGCGTGCGATCGTCGGCGTTAACCCGCTGGACACGAATACTCTCTTTTTCATCCGCGCCCATTTTGTGGTTAACCACCACGTCGAGCAGTACGGCGATGTCGTTGTTTTTCAGCGCGTCAATTGCCGCCAGCAGCTGGTTTTTATCGCCATATTTGGTGGGGATGGTTCCCCTCTGGTCAAACTCGCCCAGGTCAAACAGATCGTACGAGTCGTAGCCAACGGAATAACCACCTGATGCGCCTTTATAGGCGGGGGGCAGCCATACCATATTGATGCCGATATCATTGAGTCCGCCTGCGCGTTCGGCAAGCTCGGGCCAGAGTTGACCCCCATCGGGGTAATACCAGTGAAAATACTGCAATAACGTGGGATTTTTCATCTTCCGTGCTCCAGAAGTCGTTTGGCCGACCTCTGGAGTATGGAAGATTATTCAGATTTAACAGAAAATTATTGCGGGGCGGTGGGGGCGTCGGGTACTAACAGCATGCCGGAAAGACGGCCATAGGCGTTATTGAGCGTCTTCTGGCGTGTCGACTGACCGATAAGATTGCTGAGTTCATCCAGCCGCTGTTGTAACAGTGTTTTGAGTAACTGTTCGTTATCCAGCGTCTGTTTAATATACCCGGCCACTAAGTCCTGAATACTTCGTGTAATGCCAGGTGGAGTTTGCTCTTCCATGACCACTTCAATACTTTGCAGATAGGTAACTTCCTGTTCCAGTAAAAGGTCCCACTCACCCCGCTGCGCCAATTCCAGCAGCGAGTGACTGAGTAGCGCGATGCGCTGCCAACGGTTGATAAACTCCACGGCTGAGGTCATTAACGAGACTCCTGGGACGACGCTTTCGGTGAGATCTGTTTCCAGGCTTCCGCAATGTTGCCGAGCAACCCTTCGACTTCTTCAATAGCCTGACAATCATTACGCAAGTTGGCTTGCAGTAAACGGCGAATCATATAGTCATACAGCGCAGACAGGTTGGTGGCGATTTCACCGCCATTTTCCTGATCCAGACCTGCTTTCAGACCATTGTCGATAATATTAATGGCTTTACTTAACGCCTCGCCTTTGGCGACGATATCACCCTGTTGCATAAACAGGCGAGCGCGCACCAGGGCGCTGTTCGCGCCATCAAACAACATTTCGATCAGCTGATGCGGGCTGGCGCTCATTACGGCGCTTTCCACACTGACCTGTGCATAGGCTTTGGTACCGCTCGCGGTATACATGCTTACCTCGTGTTATCAGGATTTATTCATCGCTGTAAATTGTTGGCCCAGGTAGGTACTGGTGTTATTCAATTTGCTCATCATGCTATCGAGCTGGGTAAACTGCGCCGTATAGCGCGCAACCATGTCGTCAATGCTGGCGCTGACGGACAGGTACTGTTTGGTCAGTTTCTTCAGCGTGGCGTTAATGGTGTCTTGCGCATTATCGATAATGCCGTCATCAGCCAGATAACTTTTCACTTCAGCGGCAATTTTGGTGGTGATCCCGGTTTCTTTACCGTCGCCAGCCAACAACTCACGTACCGAAGCGGTGTTTTCGTCCAGCGCTTTTTTCAGTTTGGTGTCATCGATGGTCATCTTGCCGGTTTTGCCATCCTGCTTGATGCCAATTTCATTCAGCGTCTTAAAGGCACCTTCGCTACCGGAGTTGGCAAACTGCGCGCGAATACCGGTCTGAATGGTACGTACCACGCTGTCGCCCACCAGCGCGCCGTTATCTTTGTCCTGACCTTCCGCACCTGCGTCTACGGCTTTATATTTGGTCAGCGTATTAAAGGTATCGATCAGTGAGTTATAGGCATCGACCCAGCCTTTAATCGCTTCCGTAGCTTTCTCATTGCTTTTCGTGACGGTGACACGCGCGTCGGTGACTTTTTTGGTCAGTTCCAGCGTCACGCCCTGCGGGGCATCGGTGACTTTGTTGCTTTGACGTTCAATATCGATACCGTTCATCGTGAGCTTGGAGTTTTGCGCTTTAACCAACTCAGTCATTTTTCCGGTGCCGGTTGTACTGTCGTAGGCCAGCATATCGTTCAGCTTGCTGTCGCCGTCAACAGAGATGGTCATTTTGCTGTCCATACCTTCTGCTGCGGTCAGCACCAGTTTGAACTCGCCATCTTTTACCTTCACGATGCTGGCGGAGATACCGCTATCGGTATCGTTAATCGCCTTACTGATATCGTCCAGCGTGGTTTTGTCTTGCGACAGTTTAATCTCCAGCGGCTCTTTACGACCCGGCTGATCAATCTTAATTGTACGGGTGGCAGAACCATCACCCAGCGCCTCTTTGTTTGAAGCAACCGATGAGGTGCTCAGAGACTGCGCCTGGGCCAGCTGCGTGACGCTGATGGTATAAATACCCGGTGCCGCGCCGGCTTCGGTGGTTACTTTCAGGTCTTCAGTACTGCTGGTCACATTACTGCTTCTGAACAGTTCCGGTTTATTTAACGCGGTATTGGCCGTCTGGAATTTTTCCAGCGCACTCTTCAGCGTACCGTAAGCCGTCAGACGGGCGGTATTGTCGGTCTGTTGCTGAGTAATTGGATTTAAACGTTTTTTCTCAGCGATAGTCAGGTTGTTTAGCAACGTGTCCAGTGGTAAGCCTGAGCCTACGCCTAATGATGTAAATGAAGCCATGCCCGATTCCTTGTGATTGCAAACAATTGTTAAGCGGGTTATCGGCAATCTGCGCGCAAAGTTTAATGATAGTTTTGTCAAAATAATGCGCGGAATAGTGGTGCATATAGAGGGTATTTCACGGGCTAAGAAAAAAGAGAGCGGAAAGTAAAAATTTTCTAAAGTTCGAATTTAAGGTGCCGATACATGGGTTACGGTGAGAAACCGTGGGCAACAGCCCAATAACATCGAGTTGTAATTGATAAGGAAAAGATCATGGCACAAGTCATCAATACAAACAGCCTGTCGCTGTTGACCCAAAACAACCTGAACAAATCTCAGTCCGCTCTGGGCTCTGCTATCGAGCGTCTGTCCTCTGGTCTGCGTATCAACAGCGCGAAAGACGATGCTGCTGGTCAGGCGATTGCAAACCGTTTCACCGCTAACATCAAAGGTCTGACTCAGGCTTCCCGTAACGCTAACGACGGTATCTCTGTTGCACAGACCACTGAAGGCGCGCTGTCTGAAATCAACAACAACCTGCAGCGTGTGCGTGAACTGTCCGTCCAGGCAGCGAACGGCTCTAACTCCGATTCCGACCTGTCCTCTATCCAGGACGAAATTAATCAGCGCCTGGCAGAAATCAACCGTGTTTCCGAGCAGACCGACTTTAACGGCAAAAAAGTTCTAAACCAGGACGGTCAGTTGACCATTCAGGTTGGTGCAAAAGATGGTGAAACTATCACTATTGACCTGAAAAAAATCAACAGCGAAACCCTGAAGCTGAACGATCTGGATGTGACTAAAATTGCAACCACCATTTCTAACGGTAGCAAAATTAATACCCAGGTTACTCCTGCTGCCGCAGATATTGTCGATCAAAAAGCGGGTGGTATTACAACTGGTCAGACACTGGTAACTGATACCACGGGTAAATATTTCGTGAAAGTAGGTGCTGATGTCTATGATGCAACATTGGATAACACCAACGGTAAAGTAACTTTTGACAGTACCACTAAAGGCACTGCAACTGGTGCTACAACTGCCGCAACTGTTGGGAAAGATGTGAAAGTTGATACCACAGCGCTTACCGCTGCGAATCAAAGCCTGATCTCTTATAAAGAGGCAGGCACAACGAAATTCGCTGTTAAACAGGCTGATGGTACGTACAAAGGTGCGACGATTGATGGTGCGGGTGCAGTAACCCAAACTGCTGCAGTAACCCCTGATATCAGCCTTGATCCGCTGAAGAAAATTGATGCTGCGCTGTCTGATGTTGATAAATTCCGTAGCTCCCTGGGTGCGGTGCAGAACCGTTTTGAATCTGCAGTAACTAACCTGGGTAACACCGTTAACAACCTGTCTTCTGCTCGTAGCCGTATCGAAGACTCCGACTACGCGACCGAAGTGTCTAACATGTCTCGTGCGCAGATCCTGCAGCAGGCAGGTACTTCTGTACTGGCACAGGCTAACCAGACCACGCAAAACGTCCTCTCTTTACTGCGTTAATCCACCGATTGGGTTACTTAGTCATTAGAGACAATGAAGGCAGCGAAAGCTGCCTTTTTCTTTACTGGAGTCCAAATAATGCAAGAAATTACCGTTACTGAACCGGCTTTTGTTAAAGCCTTCCAATGCTCTGGAGCACAATGCCGCGATCATTGCTGTAAAACATGGCGTATAACTCTGGATAGGTCAACGGTGAAAAAATATATTTCCAGTAAAGATGATAGTATCAGAGGGATCGCTAAGGAAAATATTATTCTCCTTAAAAAGAATGTTGATAATTGGGGATTAATCAAACTTAATGAAGATAGCGGGAACTGTCCTTATCTGACCGAAGACAGCCTTTGCCAGGTCCAGAAAACGCTTGGCGTCGAAGCATTAAGCACGACATGTAAAACATTTCCGCGTAGTGAGCGTATCTACAAAAACGATGTAAGAAAAGCATTAAATCTGTCGTGTCCGGAAGTCGCCAGTTTAGTACTGACCGACCCCAATGCGATGGTTCTGAATGAGAGCAGTAAAATTGTGCCTAATGCTTTTACTGCACCGGTCTTTTCGCAACAGCAAAAGCTACTTAATCTTTTCTGTCTGAGCCTGGCGGAACAGGCAGGACGTGATGTGGATGTGGGGCTATATGCGCTGATTAAACTTACTTTATGCGTTAAGAAGTTTAATCAGATTGATAATGTGGCGCTGGCTGAAGTTGAGCAAATTTATCACGCGATTATGACTCAGATGCAGTCAGGTGAAATGCGAGAAGAACTGTCGAAATTTTCTGCTGACAACAATGTTAAAGTCAATTTAGTGCTCTTGCTTCAGGATTATTTCCGCAGTCTGCCGGTAAGCCGCGCCAATGGTGTACTTAACTATTATATCCAGTGTCTTTTGAGAACATTGACCCTGGAAGAAAATCATTCTGTGGGTGACGGGGTTGCTAAACTTGAGGCTACATGGCAGAAGGTTTACGAACAACAGGATGAGGCTGGATTCGATCTTAAAAATTTCATTTTGTATAAAATTTGGGAAAACAACTTTCCCAATCAAAAGAACGTAGACCCGCTTCGTACATTATATATGATAAGTGTCGAATACTATTTCATCAAAATGCTGATTGCTGCCAGTGCCTACGAAAGAACATACCTGGAGAAGGAGGACGCCATCAATATCGTCTACAGCTTCCATTCGTTAAGTCAGCATAACCCTACCGTACATGAGAACTTTCAAAAGCATATCGAGACCGTGCGCACAGGTGATGACCTGTCGATGATTCATCTCTTGACATAATTTAAGCAGGGATGCGTGAAAACGCATCCCTCGCAAGCTAACCATTTGATTTATGTTTGATTATTTCTGATGCGAAATAACGCCATCAGCTACATAAGTGAAATAACCCTTCTTTTATAGCCTTATTCCCCCGATAGAACCCCCTGCAGAAACGGATAATCATGCCGATAACTCATTTAACGCAGGGCTGTTTATCGTGAATTCACTGTATACCGCTGAAGGTGTAATGGATAAACACTCGCTGTGGCAGCGTTATGTACCGTTGGTGCGTCACGAAGCATTGCGCCTTCAGGTGCGTTTGCCGGCGAGCGTAGAACTGGATGACCTGCTACAAGCGGGCGGCATCGGGTTATTGAATGCAGTTGACCGATATGACGCTTTGCAAGGAACGGCATTTACCACTTACGCAGTGCAGCGTATTCGTGGAGCGATGCTGGACGAACTACGTAGCCGGGATTGGGTGCCGCGTAGCGTTCGGCGCAATGCTCGCGAAGTGGCACAGGCGATGGGACAACTGGAGCAGGAGTTAGGGCGTAACGCGACGGAAACCGAAGTGGCGGAGCGTCTGGCTATTCCTGTGCAAGAGTATCGTCAGATGTTGCTTGATACCAATAACAGCCAACTCTTCTCCTACGACGAGTGGCGGGAAGAGCATGGCGATAGTATTGAGCTGGTGACGGAAGAACATCAGCAGGAAAACCCGTTACAACAGCTACTTGAGGGTAACCTCCGCCAGCGCGTGATGGAGGCGATCGAGGCGTTGCCGGAGCGCGAAAAGCTGGTGTTAACGCTGTACTACCAGGAAGAGCTGAATCTGAAAGAGATCGGCGCGGTACTGGAAGTCGGGGAGTCGCGGGTCAGCCAGTTGCACAGCCAGGCCATCAAACGTCTACGTACCAAGCTGGGTAAGCTATAGGGGTAATCATTACCCCTGAACAATGCCGCATTACGAATTGACTACCAGGAGTTCTCATGACGGTGCAGCAATCAAAAAGACGGCCTCTAAGCCGCTACCTCAAAGATTTCAAACACAGCCAGACGCATTGCGCCCATTGCCTGAAGTTGCTCGACAGGATCACGCTGGTTCGCCGTGGACAAATTGTTAATAAAATCGCCATCGCCCGCTTGGACACGTTGCTGGATGAAGCTGAGTGGGAACAGGAGAAAAAAGAGTGGGTGGCGCTGTGTCGTTTTTGCGGTGATTTGCATTGCAAAGAGCAGAGCGACTTTTTTGACATCATCGGATTTAAACAATTTTTATTTGAGCAGACCGAAATGAGCCACGGCACGGTACGTGAATACGTTGTCCGCCTGCGCCGCCTTGGCAATCATCTGACCGAACAAAATATCTCTCACGAATTGCTGCAGGAAGGGTTCCTCGACGAAAACCTTGCCCCGTGGCTGCCGGAAACCAGCACCAACAATTATCGCATCGCATTGCGTAAGTATGAGCAGTTTAAAGCCCATACGCATATGGGGCATATGCAGAAATCCTCCTGGACAGCCAGTTCTGATATATATTAAAAACGAATAAGGTGTAACGGAGTGGTGTTTGTGAATCACGACAAACGCTCTACACTACGGTCATAAATGATAGTCACTAATGACAATATTCGGGGTAACTATGAAATTAGCACTTCTGGGACGTCAGGCTCTGATGGGTGTAATGGCTGTTGCACTTGTCGCCGGAATGAGCGTAAAGACTTATGCAGATGAAGGTCTGTTAAATAAAGTTAAAGAGCGCGGTACGCTGCTGGTGGGCCTGGAAGGGACCTATCCCCCGTTTAGTTTTCAGGGTGATGACGGCAAGCTGACGGGTTTCGAAGTGGAGTTCGCCGAAGCACTGGCAAAGCACCTGGGGGTGAAAGCCACGTTGAAGCCGACCAAGTGGGACGGCATGCTGGCCTCGCTTGATTCCAAACGCATTGACGTGGTTATCAACCAAGTGACCATCTCTGACGAACGGAAGAAAAAATACGATTTCTCTACCCCGTATACGGTCTCTGGTATCCAGGCGCTGGTGAAGAAAGGCAATGAAGGCGTTATCAAGACCGCTGCCGATCTGAAAGGTAAAAAAGTCGGCGTGGGTCTGGGCACCAACTATGAAGAGTGGCTGCGCCAGAACGTGCAGGGCGTGGATATTCGTACCTATGATGATGACCCGACCAAATATCAGGATCTGCGTGTAGGCCGTATCGACGCGATTCTGGTTGACCGTCTGGCAGCGCTGGATCTGGTGAAGAAAACCAAAGATACGCTGGCCGTCACCGGTGAGGCTTTCTCCCGCCAGGAATCTGGTGTGGCGCTGCGCAAGGGCAATGAAGATCTGCTGAAAGCGGTTGATGCCGCCATTGCCGAAATGCAAAAAGACGGTACGTTGAAAGCGCTGTCTGAAAAATGGTTTGGAGCGGATGTGACGAAATAATCGTCATCCGATGAAAAAAGGCGCCTTTAACAGCGCCTTTTTTTATTTCATTGCGCCTGAACGTGCATAATAAAAAGAACATCACAACAACAAATACCGGAGGCTGTATGCCGCTGCATAACTTAACGCGCTTTCCACGTCTGGAATTTATTGGCGCACCAACACCGCTCGAATATCTTCCACGCTTCTCCGACTATCTTGGGCGCGATATTTTCATCAAACGCGATGACGTTACGCCGATGGCCATGGGCGGCAATAAACTGCGTAAGCTGGAGTTTCTGGCGGCGGATGCGCTGCGTGAAGGGGCCGATACGTTGATAACCGCGGGCGCTATCCAGTCTAACCATGTGCGCCAGACGGCGGCGGTAGCGGCTAAACTTGGCCTGCACTGCGTGGCGCTGCTGGAAAACCCGATTGGCACCACGGCGGAAAACTATCTCAGCAACGGCAACCGTCTGCTGCTGGACCTGTTTAATACCCAGATTGAAATGTGCGATGCGCTGACCGATCCGAATGCGCAACTTCAGGAACTGGCGACGCGGATTGAAGCGCAAGGGTTCCGTCCGTATGTGATCCCGGTTGGGGGTTCCAATGCTCTGGGCGCACTGGGCTATGTGGAAAGCGCGCTGGAAATTGCGCAACAGTGTGAAGGGGCCGTAGAGCTGTCTTCCGTGGTCGTGGCGTCGGGCAGCGCGGGTACGCATGCCGGACTGGCCGTTGGGCTGGAACAGCTGATGCCACACGTTGAGCTGATTGGCGTGACCGTCTCGCGCAGCGTGGCCGATCAAAAGCCCAAAGTTGTTACGCTACAGCAGGATATTGCCCGTGAACTGGAACTGACGGCCTCAGCGGATATCCTGCTATGGGATGATTATTATGCGCCGGGCTACGGTACGCCAAACGAAGAGGGCATGGAAGCGGTAAAACTGCTGGCGCGGCTGGAAGGCATCTTGTTGGATCCGGTCTATACCGGCAAGGCGATGGCGGGTCTGATTGACGGCATCAGCCAGAAGCGCTTTAAAGATGAAGGGCCAATTCTCTTTATCCATACCGGTGGGGCGCCTGCATTGTTTGCCTACCATCCTCACGTGTAACAATCAGGTAGAAGAACGTAATGCAAGAAAGTATCCAACTGGTGATCGATTCCCTACCGTATCTGCTTAAAGGCGCGGTTTTTACGCTGCAACTGAGTATCGGCGGGATGTTCTTTGGCCTCGTGCTGGGGTTTATCCTGGCGCTAATGCGCCTGTCGCCGCTATTACCTGTACGTTGGCTGGCGCGCTTTTATATCTCTGTCTTTCGCGGAACGCCGTTGATCGCCCAACTTTTTATGATCTATTACGGTCTGCCGCAGTTTGGTATTGAGCTGGATCCCATCCCGGCGGCGATGATTGGTTTGTCGCTGAATACGGCGGCCTACGCGGCGGAAACGCTGCGGGCGGCAATCTCTTCCATCGACAAAGGGCAGTGGGAGGCGGGGGCCAGTATTGGCATGACGCGCTGGCAGACCATGCGCCGGGCGATCCTGCCGCAGGCGGCACGCGTTGCGCTGCCGCCGCTGAGCAACAGCTTTATCAGCCTGGTGAAGGACACTTCGCTGGCCGCGACTATTCAGGTTCCTGAACTGTTCCGTCAGGCGCAGCTGATTACCTCGCGTACGCTGGAAGTGTTCACTATGTATCTGGCGGCCTCCTTGATTTATTGGGTAATGGCGACAGTGCTTTCTGCGCTGCAGAACTATTTTGAAGAACAACTGAACCGCCAGGAGAAAGAGCCGAAATGAGTGCTATTGAAGTCAGAAACCTGGTCAAAAAATTCCATGGGCAAACGGTGCTGCATGGGATCGATCTCGACGTCAAACCCGGTGAAGTTGTGGCGATTATCGGACCGAGCGGTTCGGGCAAAACCACGCTGCTGAGGAGCATTAATTTGCTGGAGCAACCGGAGGCGGGCACCATTAAAGTGGGTGAGATAACCATTGATACCGCGCGGTCGTTAACTCAGCAGAAAGGACTGATTCGCCAGTTGCGCCAGCACGTAGGCTTTGTGTTCCAGAACTTTAATTTGTTTCCCCATCGAACGGTGCTGGAAAACATTATTGAAGGTCCGGTGATTGTCAAAGGCGAACCTAAAGCCGAAGCGACAGTCCGTGCGCGCGAACTGCTGGCAAAAGTCGGGCTGGCGGGAAAAGAAACCAGCTATCCGCGCCGCCTGTCCGGTGGGCAGCAGCAGCGCGTGGCGATTGCCCGGGCGCTGGCGATGCGACCAGAGGTTATTTTATTCGATGAACCCACCTCAGCGCTTGACCCTGAACTGGTTGGCGAGGTGCTTAATACCATTCGCCAGTTGGCGCAGGAAAAACGCACCATGGTGATTGTGACGCATGAAATGAGCTTTGCGCGTGATGTGGCTGACCGGGCGATATTTATGGATCAAGGACGGATAGTGGAGCAGGGACCCGCTAAATCTTTATTTACGCATCCGCAACAGCCGCGAACCCGTCAGTTTCTCGAAAAATTCCTCATGCAATAAATAGTACAAGCAGCACTCACCGGCATTGTTTTATGGTGAGTGCTGTGCGCATAACTATTTATAAATATTGCTTTATTATTAATGCTTGATTCTGTTGCTTACTCTGGCGATTGAGTCACGCTCAAGTAATTTTTCATTTGTCCGATAATTTGCATATATAAAATACATTTATGTGTTAGCTTGTTTCATATGTTTGGATGATTATCAATCGCAGGGGCATTACCACTTAGTATGCAGGATCATGATTTCTTTACCTGGCGACGGAGCATGCTGTTACGCTTTCAGGAAATGGCGACGGCAGAGGATGTCTATAATGAGTTACAACAACAGACGCAGCATTTAGAGTTCGATTTCTACGCACTCTGTGTTCGTCATCCCGTACCCTTTACCCGTCCTAAAACGTCACTTCATACGACCTATCCCAAAGCATGGGTGGCGCATTATCAGTCCGAGAATTATTTCGCCATTGATCCGGTGCTGAAGCCTGAAAACTTCAGCCAGGGGCATTTACCCTGGGACGATAGCCTGTTTCGTGATGCGCAACCCCTGTGGGACGCCGCACGCAATCACGGTTTACGCAAAGGGATGACGCAATGTTTAATGTTGCCGAATCGGGCGTTGGGATTTTTATCGGTATCGCGAGCGAGTGTCCAAAATAGTCGTTTTGCGAATGATGAAGTGGAGCTCAGAATGCAGCTTCTGGTGCGGGAAAGCCTGTCGGTGCTGACGCGACTGGAAGATGACATGGTCATGGTGCCAGAGATGCGTTTTAGCAAGCGGGAAAAAGAAATATTGAAGTGGACCGCAGAGGGGAAAACGTCTTCGGAGATAGCGATAATACTGTCGATTTCTGAAAATACCGTCAACTTTCACCAGAAGAATATGCAAAAGAAATTCAATGCGCCAAACAAAACGCAGATAGCGTGTTACGCCGCTGCGACCGGGCTTATCTGAATAAATTATCGTTCTGAGTGTCAGACGCAAAACCGGCTGATAGCAATGCTGTCAGCCGGTTTCTTGTTACTGGCGGTAGGCCTGTTTAATTTGCTTAACAGTGCTGGAAAATACCGCAGCCTGTGATTGATCTTCAATCAGCGCGATCTGTTTTTCCATTTTAAGAATCACGCGTCCAGCATCGGCTTGACCCATTGCCTGCAGCATCAGTGTTAACAGGGCTTTCAGACAGGTGACTTCATTGGCCAGTTCCTGGTTATTCTCAGCAGTGGAAAAGTCAGGCGTACTCATTTATTTTCCTCGTTATGTTTCAATGAAAAAGTGCGATGTCAGATCTTAAGGCGGCGGAGTATACCATAAGCGAGGCTAAAAATATCAGTGGTTGTTTTTTGTGCAAGCTAAAGGGGTGGACATTAAAATAAACAACATGTTGCAGTGCATATATTTTCTCCACTTGTTGTTTATTTCGAGTATTTTACTCGTTAATTATTGTTACAACTTTGGCTGCCTGTTTTGCATTCAGCGCAGGAATATGAATTTTTTGTCACTATTCTGAAACAGCTATGCAGATATAACCGTGGCAGCAGGCTATGAGGCCTGAAATTTTCCACCCGCCGTACAATCTAATTTCCAAAAACGAGAGCAAAATCGAAAGTCGGACGTTTTTTACATTTCAAAGTTGAGATAAAACCCGTTAACATAGGACCGATTAACTATCGGTAGCGTTATCCCTATTCTGGAGATATTCCTTTGATCAACGTTTTTCTTGTTGATGACCACGAACTGGTGCGCGCAGGGATACGACGCATTCTGGAAGATATAAAAGGCATAAAAGTTGTCGGCGAAGCGTGCTGCGGTGAAGATGCGGTGAAATGGTGCCGCTCAAATACCGTGGACGTTGTGCTGATGGATATGAATATGCCCGGTATTGGCGGTCTCGAAGCAACCCGCAAAATTGCGCGTTCAACGGCAGACATTAAAGTGATTATGCTGACGGTACATACCGAGAACCCGTTACCTGCAAAGGTCATGCAGGCAGGTGCCGCGGGGTATCTCAGCAAAGGAGCCGCCCCCCAGGAAGTTGTGAGTGCCATTCGTTCGGTTTATTCCGGGCAACGTTATATTGCCTCCGATATCGCTCAGCAGATGGCGCTCAGCCAGATTGAACCTGAGAAAACGGAAACCCCGTTTGCCAGTTTGTCTGAACGCGAGTTGCAGATTATGCTGATGATCACCAAAGGTCAGAAGGTCAATGAGATTTCAGAACAACTGAATCTTAGTCCTAAAACGGTGAACAGCTATCGCTATCGAATGTTCAGTAAATTAAACATTCACGGCGATGTCGAGTTGACTCACCTGGCAATTCGCCATGGCCTGTGTAATGCGGAGACATTAACAAGCCAGTGACCGATCAGTTTGATGCCAAAGCGTTCCTGAAGAGCGTAACCAGTCAGCCCGGTGTTTATCGTATGTATGATACCGCCGGGACGGTTATCTATGTCGGGAAAGCGAAAGACCTGAAAAAAAGGCTTTCCAGTTACTTCCGTAATAATCTCGCGTCGCGTAAGACCGAAGCGTTGGTCGCGCAAATCCAGCAGATTGATGTCACGGTGACACACACCGAAACCGAAGCGTTATTGCTTGAACACAACTACATCAAGCTGTATCAGCCGCGCTATAACGTATTGCTGCGCGATGATAAATCGTATCCTTTTATTTTCCTCAGCGGCGATACTCATCCACGCCTGGCGATGCATCGTGGGGCCAAGCATGCCAAAGGCGAGTACTTTGGACCGTTCCCCAACGGCTATGCCGTACGAGAAACGCTGGCGCTGCTGCAGAAAATTTTTCCCATCCGCCAGTGCGAAAACAGCGTGTATCGCAATCGCTCGCGACCTTGCCTGCAATATCAGATTGGCCGTTGCCTCGGTCCCTGTGTGGCGGGCCTGGTGAGTGAGGAAGAGTATGCACAGCAGGTCGAGTACGTCCGTTTATTCTTGTCCGGGAAAGACGATCAGGTATTAACCCAACTTATCGCCCGGATGGAAAAGGCCAGCCAAAATCTCGAGTTTGAAGAGGCTGCGCGTATTCGTGACCAAATTCAGGCTGTACGTCGCGTCACCGAAAAACAGTTTGTCTCGAATTCCGGGGACGATCTGGACGTTATCGGGGTGGCGTTTGACGCTGGCATGGCTTGTGTGCACGTACTGTTCATTCGTCAGGGTAAAGTGTTGGGCAGTCGCAGCTATTTCCCGAAAGTACCGAATGGAACAGAACTCGGCGAGGTGGTGGAAACCTTTGTCGGGCAGTTTTATTTGCAGGGAAGTCAGATGCGTACCTTACCTGGCGAGATCCTGCTCGATTTTAATCTTAGCGATAAAACTCTGCTGGCGGATTCATTGTCTGAACTGGCCGGGCGGAAGATTAATGTTCAGACGAAACCGCGCGGAGATCGTGCGCGTTATCTGAAGCTGGCGCGTACCAACGCGGCAGTAGCGTTAACCACCAGGCTTTCTCAGCAGTCGACCATTACTCAGCGACTGACGGCGCTGGCATCGGTATTGAAGTTACCCGCTGTAAAACGCATGGAGTGTTTTGACATCAGCCATACGATGGGCGAGCAGACGGTCGCCTCCTGCGTGGTTTTTGATGCCAATGGCCCACTGCGCGCAGAGTATCGTCGTTACAACATCACCGGCATTACGCCGGGCGACGATTATGCGGCGATGAATCAGGTTCTGCGTCGGCGTTACGGTAAGGCGATAGAAGAAAGTAAGGTTCCGGACGTCATATTGATCGATGGCGGTAAAGGTCAGTTGGGACAGGCGAAAGCCGTTTTTGCTGAGCTGGATGTTCCCTGGGATAAACAGCACCCACTTTTGCTGGGGGTGGCGAAAGGGGCCGATCGTAAAGCGGGTCTGGAAACGTTGTTCTTTGAGCCGGAAGGAGAGGGCTTTAGCCTGCCGCCGGATTCGCCCGCCTTGCATGTGATACAGCATATCCGCGATGAATCTCACGATCATGCGATCAGCGGACACCGGAAAAAACGCGCGAAGGTGAAAAGTACCAGCACGCTTGAGACCATTGAAGGCGTTGGGCCTAAGCGTCGGCAGATGTTGTTGAAATATATGGGCGGTTTGCAAGGTCTTCGTAACGCAAGTATTGAAGAAATTGCAAAAGTGCCGGGTATTTCGCAAGCTCTGGCAGAAAAGATCTTCTACTCGTTGAAACATTAGGCCCTCTGTAGCAACATAGGGGTAATTTCACTGACAACAGATAGTTATCCGTCATATGCAATTTAATATCCCTACGTTGCTCACGCTGTTTCGCGTCATCCTGATCCCATTCTTTGTATTGGCGTTTTATCTGCCATTCACCTGGGCTCCCTTTGTTTGTGCGCTGATCTTCTGTATTGCGGCGGTCACCGACTGGTTTGATGGCTATCTGGCGCGTCGCTGGAACCAAAGCACGCGTTTTGGCGCCTTCCTCGACCCCGTTGCCGATAAAGTGCTGGTTGCTATCGCGATGGTGCTGGTGACGGAGCACTATCACAGCTGGTGGGTGACGCTTCCTGCCGCCACGATGATCGCGCGTGAAATTATCATCTCTGCGCTACGTGAATGGATGGCAGAACTGGGTAAACGCAGCAGTGTGGCAGTGTCCTGGATCGGTAAAGTGAAAACCACTTCGCAGATGGCCGCATTGGCGTGGCTGCTGTGGCGTCCAAATATTTGGGTAGAGTATGCCGGGATCGCACTTTTCTTCGTCGCTGCGGTACTGACTTTGTGGTCAATGTTCCAGTATTTGAGCGCTGCATGGGGAGATTTGCTTGAACAGTGATCGTTTCGGCGCAAATTTCAGCAAACGATCGTCAGTGGTGAAAAATATCGTTGACTCATTGCGTCAGGTAAGTAGAATGCAACGCATCGAACGGCAGCACTGATTGCCAGACGATAACAAAATCAAGTGATTAACAAAGTTACTTGGTGATGCGGGAATAGCTCAGTTGGTAGAGCACGACCTTGCCAAGGTCGGGGTCGCGAGTTCGAGTCTCGTTTCCCGCTCCAAATTAAAGGCATCGGCAATAGCGGATGTCGGCTGAAAAGCCAGAAGATTTCGGCGCGTTAGCAAAGCGGTTATGTAGCGGATTGCAAATCCGTCTAGTCCGGTTCGACTCCGGAACGCGCCTCCAATTTCTTCCCGAGCCCGGATGGTGGAATCGGTAGACACAAGGGATTTAAAATCCCTCGGCGTTCGCGCTGTGTGGGTTCAAGTCCCACTCCGGGTACCATGGGAAAGAATAGAATAATCAAAGCAATAAGCAGTGTCGTGAAACCACCTACGGGTGGTTTTTTTGTGCCTGTAATCTGTCGTTTTATCCTGCCTGAAACGTAAAATGCCCTTCAAACATTTGCAATAGATAATCACCCTATCGACGAATCGGTGCGTTAAGCATAAATCGTACTCGGGCAGGGTTGTTGATAAACCCATTTCGGGCAGGATTATCGTTGAGGTCCTGGAAACCATTTATCATGGTGGGATCGCCAAAGCTATCCTGAATCGCTAAATGTCTGTGGATTCGGTTTGGTGCCCTGAACGTGAAAGCGAAATCATCTGTACCGCCAATGATGATGATGCCATTACCGGCACGGAGTGCCGCGCTTAATGCTTGCTCACTCGCGGCCTGGTTTTGTAACGCGCTGGCTGCGGCAGATGATGACGCCAGCAGCAGTAAGATGAGAACGGCGCATGAAAATACCGATGGCAGTTTCATGATTAATACCTGTTAAGAGTATGGCTATTAAAGTATAGCTTTATGTTGTCATCTCAACTGAAAAGAAAACCAACAATTTAACCAACAGTCCCTACTGAGTCTGAGAAGCCGGGAGAGTAGCGCCGCGCGGTTAAGAACTATAATAACAGTCGACAGGCGATGACTCCTGTTGGCAGATAGTACAGATACAGGGGGCGGCCATGAGCGTCTCATTTTTTCCGCTAGTTGCGTTCACCGCATTGCTTGTCTTTAGTTGCTCAGTATGGTCGGTGGAAGAAAGTGGGGGATTATCACCGCGAGCCAGAGCCACGGATCCTGTTGCATTTTCGCTGCAGTCATTTAACAACATGACCTCTTATCAGGTCATGCTGCGATCTTCATCTGCGCAGGATGAGAATAAAATCATTCGCTACAGCTATCAGAAACCCGGCTACGTACGAATGGATTTTTCCCAGCCGCATTCAGGCGCGGTGCTCATCTTTAATCCCGTCACCGGTAAAGTGACATTATGGCCATTTGGTGTGGGGTCGTTGCCCATTTTGCACCTGTCGCCGACCAATTCATTGATCCAGGATGAGCGCGGTCATCGGGTGGATCGTTCTGATATCGGCGTGTTGTTAGGCAATATTCGCCATCTGCAGCGCGAGGGAACAACGACGGTTGTTGCTCAGGAGCGTCTAGCGGGGCGGGAGACGACGCATGTGTCAGTGGTTGGGCCAGGAATAATGACAGTGGATGGCGTTCACCGCTACGACGTCTGGCTGGATAATTATCACGGATTCCCTGCCAAAGTGATCGGCTATGCCCCAAATGGGCGGCGATTAGAAACTGTTCTTCTGGAAGCTATGGTTATCAACATCCGTTTTCCCGCTAATTTCTTCACGCCTTGAGGGAGCCCGTACTATGGCTGAGTATCAGTTTTCCACGGTCTGGCGGGTTGAGGCTTCAATCCAGGAGGTATGGGATATTTTTTCCCATCCGGACCAGTGGCCGGAATGGTGGGGCAGTCTGGAAAGAATTGTGGAGATCAAGAAGGGGGATTTACAGGGCATTGGCGCGCTACATCGTTATACCTGGAAAGGGGCGCTTCCTTATCGTTTAACCTTTGATATCAACGTATTGAATATTCTCCCTTGCTCTCTGCTTGAAGGACAAGCCAGCGGGGCGGTAGAAGGGCAAGGTGTGTGGTCTTTTACTGCGAGTGGCAAAGAGACTATTGTCAAATATGACTGGAATGTCCGAACCACTATCCGTTGGATGAATTATCTTGCCCCGCTGGCGGCACCCGTATTTCGCTGGAATCACAATACGGTCATGCGTGAGGGGGCAAGAGGGTTAGCCCGTAAACTGGCAACGAAGGTGCATATATTTTGAGTTCAGTCAGCGTTGGGGATTAATGAGCGTCCTGATATTTAAAATTGCCTCCACTATTGATTAATAACTTAGCGATCTCAGTCAATGTCTTATCATACACGGAGGCATTTTGTAGACCTGCCTGGCGCAGAAGTTCTAAGTTTTCACGCGATGCGTTATCCAGCGTTGGATCGGCACCGTATAGTTCAGGCTGTATTCTGTAGTATTTAGAATTTTTTACCGTTGAGGCAATTTGTTGCAGATAATACGCGGTCATCTGCGGCCCCCCCTCAAGCGCGATATCAATAGCCGGTTTTGCCCAGCCAAAGGGACCCCAGTCCTTAACTTCGGAATAAGAATACCCCTGCAATTTCTTGCCGGTTCCCAGTGAGACAATAATCATATCCTTAATGCCAGCGACATTACTGAATTTAATCGCTTCGGAATAGGCACAGAGCGCGGGGTCGTTTGCTACCACACCGCCATCAACCAGGACAAATTTTTCGGGAACAGGGGGCAATGAATAAATACGCGCTGCTTCGAAATAAGTGGGAGCCGCAGAGGTACCCCGTAAAGCGTCCCTGACCAGGAAGTCCCGATTTTTGGCGAGGGCTGAATGTTGTTTGAAAATGACAGGAAGACGACTGCTCACGTCATAAGAAACAAAGCAGGTTGGTCTTAATAATTCACTGAGTTTTGTTTCACCGAATGCCATTTTTAATACTCGCTCCAGCTCCTTTGCAGAATATTTCTCATCGGTAGCGCCACCCAGTGAACTGATTGTTTTCCAGACACCGACATCAAAAATTTCATCCCCATCCTGAAGGTAGAAATTGACGGCTTCCTGAGCGGAGAACTTTGGTTTTCCTTTTGTGTCAGGGCAAACATAAGCAGAACACAGAATGGCCCCGGTACTGGTACCGGCAACCAGATCGAAGTAATCCGCAATTCTGGCGGCAGGATTCTCTGATATATCCTGCAATTTCTTCTCCAGTGCCACAAGTAGC
>NZ_JAHLQZ010000056.1:0-23552 GCF_018919505.1 Citrobacter sp. S55_ASV_140 | reverse complement strand
CACATTCCCTGTCGTCAGAATCATCCCGAAGACATTCCGAAAAATAAGACGCGCATTATAGCGGCATCACTTTTATGAGTCGAGAACGGTTATCGCGCGTTGCTGCGGCTTTTTTCACAATTCCCGGCTAATTTTTGTCTGAATACTGTACGACTCCCCCAGAATTCAGACAAAACAAAACGGCCCGCAGGCCGTTTTCACATATTCTGTAGCAACATACTGGAAAAACATCGGTTGTTGCAAATCCGTTTTCTACGCGATGCTCCCGGCTCCACGACAAGGGGGCGACGCAAAGATCGTGTCCTGCAACGCTTCCCACTCCTTAATGGTATAGGTATGCAGGGCTAACGCATGTACGGTTGTGGAGAGTTCCGCCGTTAACGTGCCGTAAATCATCCGATGACGATTAAGAAAACGTTCACCTGTAAAACGATCGCTAACCAGCACAACCTTAAAGTGGCTTTCAGACCCTGCCGGGACATTGTGACGATAGCTTTCATCCACAACTTCGAGGAATACGGGTTGGAACGCTGCCATTAATTTTTCTTCTATTTGCTCACGAATCATCATGAAATTTTTCCTCCGACAACGCTGAGATGTCACCCATCCCTTTAAATACTAGCCGCTTTTACCGTTTTCATTACACCTTAGCAACAAAAAATTAGCGCTTGTCTGATTTTCTCAGCCAAACGAATGAAGTTCACTCATTTCATTCTTTGGTTTATTGCAAAAAGTCCGTTTCTGGTCTCCACAATGTCATAAAAAGGACAACACAATGAATTTACATGCGTTACCCACTTCCCCTCATCGTTGGCGATGTTATGATGGCGGGAATTTTCTCTAACCACACAATTTAGATTCGCTGAGAGCCCTGGCATGTTTAAAAAAATCCTCTTCCCGTTAGTTGCGATGTTTATGTTGGCAGGATGCGCAACGCCGCCTACCACCATTGAAGTCTCCCCTAAAATTACCCTGCCGCAGCAGGATCCGAGCCTGATGGGCGTGACCGTGAGTATCAACGGCGCCGACCAGCGTCAGGATCAGGCGCTGGCAAAAGTCACCCGCGACAACCAGCTGGTTACCCTGACCGCTTCCCGCGATCTGCGTTTCCTGCTGCAAGAAGTGCTGGAAAAACAGATGACTGCGCGTGGTTATATGATTGGTCCGAACGGCGCAGTAAACCTGCAAATCATTGTTAGCCAGCTGTATGCTGACGTGTCTCAGGGTAGCGTGCGTTACAACATCGCCACTAAAGCAGACATCGCTATTATTGCGACCGCGGCGAACGGTAACAAGATGACCAAAAACTACCGCGCAAGCTACTCTGTTGAAGGCGCGCTGCAGGCCTCCAACAAAAATATTGCTGATGCCGTTAACAGCGTCCTGACCGACACCATCGCTGATATGTCTCAGGACACCAGCGTTCACGATTTCATCAAGCAGAACGCTCGTTAATTTCTGCCCTTATGGCCCGGCGTTCGTCGGGCCTATAGAAGCCCATGTCCAGTCATTACTTACGTATTTTTCAGCAACCACGTTCAGCTATCCTGCTCATTCTGGGGTTCGCCTCCGGATTACCGCTCGCACTGACATCCGGTACGCTCCAGGCGTGGATGACGGTCGAAAATATCGATCTTAAAACCATCGGTTTCTTTTCTCTGGTCGGCCAGGCCTACGTATTTAAGTTCCTCTGGTCTCCATTGATGGACCGCTATACGCCGCCGTTTTTGGGCCGACGTCGCGGTTGGCTACTGGCGACCCAGCTACTGCTATTGATTTCTATCGCCGCGATGGGCTTTCTGGAGCCGGGTACGCAGCTACGCTGGATGGCCGCGCTGGCGGTGGTGATCGCGTTTTGTTCAGCATCGCAGGATATCGTCTTTGACGCCTGGAAAACCGACGTATTGCCCACCGAAGAGCGTGGCGCAGGTGCGGCAATCAGCGTACTGGGTTACCGTTTAGGGATGCTGGTTTCCGGCGGACTGGCCCTGTGGATGGCCGACCGCTGGCTCGGCTGGCAGGGAATGTATTGGCTGATGGCGGCGCTGCTGATCCCTTGCATCATCGCCACCCTGTTAGCGCCAGAACCAACAGATGCTATTCCGGTGCCTAAATCGCTGGAACAGGCGGTTGCGGCTCCGCTGCGAGACTTTTTTGGCCGCAACAATGCCTGGCTGATTCTGCTTCTTATCGTGCTTTATAAGCTCGGTGATGCCTTCGCGATGAGTCTGACCACCACCTTTTTAATCCGCGGTGTCGGATTTGATGCGGGTGAAGTCGGCGTGGTGAATAAAACGCTGGGACTGCTGGCAACCATTGTTGGCGCGCTGTACGGCGGGATCCTGATGCAGCGCCTCTCGCTGTTCCGCGCATTGTTGATTTTCGGTATTCTGCAAGGGGCATCAAACGCAGGTTACTGGCTGCTGTCCATCACTGACAAACACATGTTCAGTATGGCCGCCGCCGTCTTCTTTGAGAACCTGTGTGGCGGGATGGGCACTGCGGCGTTTGTCGCCTTATTAATGACGCTGTGCAATAAGTCCTTCTCAGCGACCCAGTTCGCCCTGCTCTCCGCGCTTTCAGCGGTTGGCCGCGTGTACGTAGGTCCGGTAGCGGGTTGGTTTGTCGAAGCGCACGGGTGGCCCACGTTTTATCTGTTCTCCGTGTTTGCCGCGCTGCCTGGACTCCTCCTGCTGCTGGTTTGTCGCCAGACGCTGGAACATAGCTGGCAAAATGAGAGCTTTATTCCGCGCACGGAATTTCGGGGTGCGTACGGTCTGGCATTAATGACGCTGGTCGCGGGCTGCTGTTTGCTGGCAGTTTGGCTATTGTTGCTGACCCTTAACGCACTGGACTACACCAACTTCTCCTTCCTGCCGGAACTGCTTGAAATCTCGGTGATGGTCGCTGTCTGCGGAGTGGTATTCGGCGGATTGCTGGATTATCTGGCATTGCGCAAAACCCGCCTGGCGTGATGTTGCATATTTATGCTCTAAATAATTCGAGTTACGGGAAGGCGGCGACGCAGCAAATCCCCAGGAGCTTACATAAGTAAGTGACTGGGGTGAGCGAGGAAAGCCAACACACCCGTAGCTTGAAGTATGACGAGCATATTTAGCCGTTGTAATCACCCTGCGTAATTATAACGGCTAAATAAACAACAACTGATAAAAAATATTATTTGTTATTTTGTGCGCCATAGAATTTGGAAATTATTGACGCCTTTTATACATGCTATTTTCCTTACTCGATTCAGCCATGAAAAATTTATTTTTTGTTCTGTAATTGTCTTTTTATTGATAATCAATTGTTAATTAATTGTTTTATTTTGGTATTGGTTATACCAATTGCCCTCCGCACGTCCTTCACCTGCCTGCTTTCGTTATAACGTGATGTTGCAACAGGTTCTTAAAGCCAACCCGACATATATTGCAACATATGTGACACGCTCGGCAGAACCCGGTAACACAGATCCAATGATGTTTACAGTAATGTAACCTTCCCGTAAAATGACCTCACACTTTAAACGCCACCCGGTCCCGTGGAATTGAGGTCGTTAAATGAGACTCAGGAAATACAATAAAAGTTTGGGATGGTTGTCATTAATTGCAGGCACTGCGTTGCTCAGTGGCTGTAATTCTGCGCTGCTTGACCCTAAAGGACAGATTGGACTGGAACAACGGTCATTGATACTGACGGCATTTGGCCTGATGTTGATCGTCGTTATTCCTGCCATCTTGATGGCTGTTGGTTTTGCCTGGAAGTATCGTGCAAGCAATAAAGATGCGAAGTACAGCCCGAACTGGTCACACTCCAATAAAGTGGAAGCTGTGGTCTGGACGGTGCCGATCTTAATCATCATTTTCCTTGCCGTGCTGACCTGGAAAACCACTCACGCTCTTGAGCCAAGCAAACCGCTGGCGCATGACGAGAAGCCCATTACCATCGAAGTGGTTTCCATGGACTGGAAATGGTTCTTCATCTATCCGGAACAGGGTATCGCTACCGTGAATGAAATCGCCTTCCCGGCGAATACTCCGGTCGAATTCAAAGTGACGTCCAACTCCGTGATGAACTCCTTCTTTATCCCGCGTCTGGGTAGCCAGATTTATGCCATGGCTGGTATGCAGACTCGACTGCATCTGATCGCCAATGAAGTCGGTACTTATGATGGTATCTCCGCAAGCTATAGCGGACCAGGCTTCTCCGGTATGAAATTCAAGGCTATTGCAACAAAGGACCGCGCCGAATTCGACCAATGGGTTGCTAAAGCTAAGCAGTCTCCGAACACCATGAGCGACATGGCTGCGTTCGAAAAAGTGGCTGTGCCAAGCGAATACAACCAGGTGGAATACTTCTCCAACGTGAAACCTGATTTGTTTAAAGATGTTATTAACAAATTTATGGCTCACGGTAAGAGCATGGACATGACCCAACCAGAAGGTGAGCACAGCGCACACGAAGGTATGGAAGGCATGGACATGAGCCACGCGGAATCCGCCAACTCAAGGGGTTGAGAAGAATACGATGTTCGGAAAATTGACACTTGATGCAGTTCCGTTCCATGAACCAATCGTCATGGTTACGATCGCTGCCATTATCATCGGTGGTGCGGCCTTACTCGGCCTTATCACTTACTTCGGTAAGTGGACCTACCTGTGGAAAGAGTGGCTAACTTCGGTTGACCACAAACGCCTTGGCATCATGTATGTCATCGTCGCAATCGTGATGTTGATTCGTGGCTTTGCTGATGCCGTCATGATGCGTAGTCAGCAAGCGCTGGCTTCTGCAGGTGAAGCGGGTTTCCTGCCACCTCACCACTACGACCAGATCTTCACGGCTCACGGCGTGATTATGATCTTCTTCGTGGCAATGCCATTTGTTATCGGTCTGATGAACCTGGTGGTTCCACTACAGATTGGCGCACGTGACGTTGCATTCCCGTTCCTGAACAACCTGAGCTTCTGGTTCACCGTTGTTGGCGTAATCCTGGTTAACCTGTCTCTGGGCGTCGGTGAATTCGCGCAGACCGGTTGGCTGGCGTATCCGCCTCTTTCGGGGATAGAGTACAGTCCAAGCGTCGGGGTCGATTATTGGATATGGGCAGTCCAGTTGTCCGGTATTGGTACAACCCTGACCGGTATCAACTTCTTTGTGACCATCATTAAGATGCGTGCGCCAGGAATGACCATGTTCAAGATGCCGGTATTTAGCTGGGCATCTCTGTGCGCGAACATCCTGATTATCGCTTCGTTCCCAATTCTGACGGTTACCGTCGCGTTGCTGACCCTGGATCGCTATCTGGGCACCCATTTCTTTACCAACGATATGGGCGGCAACATGATGATGTACATCAACCTGATTTGGGCCTGGGGCCATCCGGAAGTGTACATTCTGATCCTGCCAGTATTCGGGGTATTCTCCGAAGTCGCAGCAACCTTCTCGCGTAAGCGTCTGTTTGGTTACACCTCGCTGGTGTGGGCAACCGTGTGTATCACCGTTCTGTCGTTCATTGTTTGGCTGCACCACTTCTTCACCATGGGTGCCGGCGCAAACGTAAACGCCTTCTTCGGTATTACCACCATGATTATCGCCATCCCGACCGGGGTGAAGATCTTCAACTGGCTGTTCACCATGTATCAGGGCCGTATCGTATTCCACTCAGCAATGCTGTGGACGATTGGCTTTATCGTCACCTTCTCAGTCGGCGGCATGACCGGCGTACTGCTGGCGGTGCCGGGTGCGGACTTCGTACTGCACAACAGCCTGTTCCTGATTGCGCACTTCCATAACGTTATCATCGGCGGCGTAGTATTTGGTTGCTTCGCGGGTATGACCTACTGGTGGCCAAAAGCGTTTGGCTTCACGCTGAACGAAACCTGGGGTAAACGCGCATTCTGGTTCTGGATCATCGGCTTCTTCGTAGCATTTATGCCGCTGTACGTGCTGGGCTTTATGGGTATGACCCGTCGCCTCAGCCAGCAGATTGACCCGCAGTTCCATCCGATGCTGGTTGTTGCCGCCTGTGGCGCCGCGCTGATTGCACTGGGTATCCTGTGCCAGTTCATTCAGATGTACGTGTCTATTCGCGACCGCGAGCAGAACCGTGACCTGACCGGTGACCCATGGGGTGGTCGTACGCTGGAGTGGGCAACCTCTTCCCCGCCTCCGTTTTATAACTTTGCCGTTGTGCCGCACGTTCACGAGCGTGATGCCTTCTGGGAAATGAAAGAAAAAGGTGAAGCGTACAAGCAGCCTACGCACTATGAAGAGATTCATATGCCGAAGAACAGCGGTGCCGGTATCGTCATTACCGCCTTCGCAACACTGTTTGGTTTCGCCATGATCTGGCATATCTGGTGGCTGGCGATTGCAAGCTTCGCAGGCATGATCATTAGCTGGATTGTGAAAAGCTTTGATGAAGACGTGGATTACTACGTGCCGGTCCCGGAAGTCGAAAAACTGGAAAACCAGCATTTCGATGAGATTACTAAGGCAGGGCTGAAAAATGGCAACTGATACTTTAACGCACGCGACTGCCCACGCGCACGAACACGGGCACCACGATGCAGGCCAGACCAAGATCTTCGGATTCTGGGTCTACCTGATGAGCGACTGCATTCTGTTCTCAATTCTGTTTGCAACCTATGCCGTTCTGGTGAACGGCACCGCAGGTGGCCCGACAGGTAAGGACATTTTTGAACTGCCGTTCGTTCTGGTTGAAACATTCCTGCTGTTATTTAGCTCCATTACCTATGGCATGGCGGCGATCGCCATGTATAAGAACAACAAGAGCCAGGTCATCTCCTGGCTGGCGTTGACTTTCTTGTTCGGTGCCGGATTCATCGGGATGGAACTCTATGAATTCCATCACCTGATTGTTAACGGTATGGGCCCGGATCGCAGCGGCTTCCTGTCTGCGTTCTTCGCGCTGGTCGGCACGCACGGTCTGCACGTCACCTCCGGTCTTATCTGGATGGCGGTGCTGATGGTGCAAGTTGCCCGTCGCGGCCTGACCAGTACTAACCGTACCCGCATCATGTGCCTGAGCCTGTTCTGGCACTTCCTGGATGTGGTGTGGATCTGTGTGTTCACTGTTGTTTATCTGATGGGGGCGATGTAATGAGTCATTCTAACGAGAGCGGCGGCGCATCCCATGGCAGCGTAAAAACCTACATGACAGGTTTTATCCTGTCGATCATCCTGACGGTCATTCCGTTCTGGATGGTGATGACAGGTTCTGCCTCTCCGGCCGTCATTCTGGGAACTATTCTGGCAATGGCAGTGGTACAGATTCTGGTGCACCTGGTGTGCTTCTTGCACATGAATAGCAAATCTGATGAAGGTTGGAACATGACGGCCTTTGTCTTTACTGTGCTAATCATCGCCATTCTGGTTGTGGGCTCCATCTGGATTATGTGGAACCTTAACTACAACATGATGATGCACTAAGAGCGGCGATTATGATGTTTAAGCAATACCTGCAAGTTACGAAACCAGGCATCATCTTTGGCAACCTGATCTCGGTGATTGGGGGGTTCCTGCTGGCCTCGAAAGGCAGCATCGACTATCCCCTGTTTATCTACACGCTGGTTGGGGTGTCACTGGTTGTGGCGTCGGGTTGTGTATTTAACAACTATATCGACAGGGATATCGACAGGAAGATGGAGAGGACCAAAAACCGCGTGCTGGTTAAAGGTCTGATTTCCCCTGCCGTCTCGCTGGTATACGCCACCTTGCTGGGTATTGCTGGCTTTATGCTGCTGTGGTTTGGCGCCAACCCTCTGGCCTGCTGGCTGGGGGTGATGGGCTTCGTGGTATACGTGGGCGTCTATAGCTTGTATATGAAGCGCCATTCCGTTTACGGTACGCTGATTGGCTCACTCTCCGGCGCTGCGCCGCCGGTGATTGGCTACTGCGCCGTAACCGGTGAGTTCGATAGCGGTGCGCTGATTCTGCTGGCTATCTTCAGCCTGTGGCAAATGCCGCACTCTTACGCGATTGCGATTTTCCGCTTCAAGGATTATCAGGCTGCCAACATCCCTGTACTGCCAGTGGTAAAAGGCATTTCGGTCGCGAAGAACCATATCACGCTGTATATCGTGGCATTTGCTATCGCCACGCTGATGCTAACCCTGGGCGGTTATGCAGGTTATAAATACCTGATTGTTGCGGCGGCGGTGAGCGTCTGGTGGTTGGGCATGGCGCTGCGCGGTTATAAAGTGGAAGATGACAGAGTCTGGGCGCGCAAGCTGTTCGGCTTCTCCATCATCGCCATTACCGCGCTCAGCGTGATGATGTCCGTCGACTTTATGGTGCCAAACTCGCAGAACCTACTGACTTACGTCTGGTAAGAATCGGCAGATAAGAAAAGGGTGCTTTGGCACCCTTTTTATTGGCAAGAAAGCTATTCAATCATATAGCCATTTCCCGGCCTTTGCTGACTCAATGATCATCCCTACTGTCAGAGGTTTTAACTCTATTTCGGGAGGCTCTTTTTTCCAGAAAGGGTATTCTTGTTCAATATAATTCCTCCCATCAAAATTCGAATATTCAATATCAAAATGCTCAAATAAATCAGCTAAAAAATCATACGCATCTTCCGGAACAAACTGAAAATCATCCTCCAGGGTCCATTCTTTAGTAACCTGCCTAAGACCAGGTCTAAACCAGCGTTCCCTGATTGGGTAATTCTTCATGATGTACTCAATAACTTCAGCTTCATAATTTCTCATCAGAAAGATGTCCACTGTATGCGATCTTTGGGTCGCGCGATGAGGTTGTATTTATCGCGGGTATGTTTTGTCACCGCGAACAAAAGCACGATTAACTGAGCATGCCCGATAAAAGGAACCCAGCGGCCTAAGTAAGTTGCTATTTGGTTTGTTGGAACCATCTTTAATTTGGAAAACTTCCCCATAGGAGCGTGTAGTCTTAAACCAAACGGGAACCGAGCCCCTTTCAGAAGTTTTCTACATAGAATTGATGCAATACTAGTGCCTGGGGTGTTTGTGGCTGCTGATAGCTTTCCTTCCACAGGAATAAATGGTTGGCCGATCAAAACCAGCGTAACAGCTTCCGTGGTGATACCTAATGAATCGGCCAACTGCTCGATGAATATCAAATCAAACAGTTCACCCGACGTTACGTTAGCGTGACCGTGATACCAATAGGTTCCATTCGCTTCTTCAGTGGTGTCCATTCAATCACCCATTATGCCGTCTGCCGATCATTCCATGCGTCGGTATAGATAATGTTCCCGTCGCAATGCTTCCAGGTGATTTTTTCGTAGCGTAATTCTATGGTTTCAAGGTGATTGTTGTTTTTGTCTTCTGGCCCAGCCATCGTAGGAGAGACCGAGACAATCCGCACGCCCTCGAGCAGCATGTTGAAATACTCCACTTCCTGACCCGCATCATTGATTTTGTACCAACGAATCTCTGCAGACTTAAGATTCTGACCAGAAGCAACCGCTTTGTATAAATAGGGACTCGAGTAGTCAAACTCTTTGACGATCATCATCGGTGAATGTTGGCGTGTGCCTGTTGGTTTACCCGTTGCATTATCGGTGGGAATAGAGAGATTGTGATGAAAACCTTTAAATTCAATACTGTATTCTCTTCCCTTTACGTCACACCCGCCCTTTATCAGCGCGCCACCATCGTCATAAATCCACATATTGCCTGGAATTGCCATTTTCCTTTTCCCTGTTTCCATTAAAAATAACTACAAAAAGACTACACCTGTAATTATCGCAAGTAAATTAGTTACACAAGTAACTATTTCAGTTATACCGCTACACAATTCCACATATCGTAGAGGTTTACCCCACCCCTTCCCCGCTTTACACTAGGCGCGAAATTAATACAGAGGTGGGAATGAACGATTACAAAATGACGCCCGGTGAGTTGCGCGCCACCTGGGGTTTAGGGACCGTATTTTCGTTGCGTATGCTTGGCATGTTTATGGTCCTGCCGGTTCTGACCACGTACGGTATGGCACTACAGGGTGCCAGCGAAGCCTTGATCGGACTTGCTATCGGTATTTATGGCCTGGCGCAAGCCATCTTCCAGATCCCCTTTGGTCTGCTGTCAGACCGCATCGGTCGTAAGCCGCTTATTGTCGGCGGACTGGCGGTATTCGTTTTCGGCAGCGTGATTGCCGCCCTCTCAGATTCAATCTGGGGAATTATTCTTGGTCGAGCTCTGCAAGGCTCTGGCGCGATTGCCGCCGCCGTAATGGCGCTATTGTCCGACTTAACTCGCGAGCAAAACCGAACCAAAGCAATGGCGTTTATCGGTGTCAGCTTTGGTATCACCTTCGCCATTGCGATGGTATTGGGGCCGATCGTTACCCACGCGCTAGGGCTACACGCGCTGTTCTGGATGATCGCGGGCCTTGCTACCACAGGTATCGTGCTGACCATTTGGGTCGTTCCCAATAGCACGACCCACGTACTGAACCGCGAATCAGGCATGGTAAAAGGTAGCTTCAGCAAAGTACTGGCGGAGCCAAAACTGCTGAAGCTCAACTTCGGCATCATGTGTCTGCACATTTTACTGATGTCCACTTTCGTCGCCTTGCCAGGTCAGTTGGCGAAAGCGGGTTTCCCCGCAGCCGAACACTGGAAAATTTATCTGGTGACGATGCTGCTGTCCTTCGTTTCCGTGGTGCCGTTCATCATTTACGCCGAAGTGAAACGCCGGATGAAACGCGTGTTCCTCGCCTGCGTGTTACTGATTCTTGTTGCCGAAATTGTATTGTGGAGCGCAAACATTCGTTTCTGGGGGCTGATTGCGGGCGTGCAGATATTCTTCCTCGCCTTCAACCTGATGGAAGCCCTCCTCCCCTCGCTTATCAGTAAAGAGTCTCCGGCTGGCTATAAAGGTACGGCGATGGGCGTTTACTCCACCAGCCAGTTTCTTGGCGTGGCGATTGGCGGTTCGCTGGGCGGTTGGGTTGTCGACATGTTTGATGGGCAGGCGGTATTCCTGGCCGGCGCGCTTCTGGCGGCAGTGTGGTTGTTGGTGGCCAGCACAATGAAAGAACCGCCGTACGTTAGCAGCCTGCGCGTGGAAATCTCACCGGAGATTGCCGCGGATGACACCCTGAAGCAGCGTCTGCTGGCTAAAGAAGGGATAAGCGAAGTGTTAATTGTGGCGCAAGAACATTCGGCCTACGTAAAAATCGACAGCAAAGTGACCAATCGATTTGAGGTTGAGCAGGCCATCAGCCTGGCGTGAAGATTGCAGGATGGCGACGTCTTATCCGGCCGACAAATAGCGTGTGCTACCTGTAGGCCGGATAAGCGGGCATTACGACTTAATCGCGGAAGTTCTTAAACTGGAACGGCTGGCCGAGGTCGCCGCCGCGAACCAACGCCATAACAGATTGTAGGTCGTCACGCGCCTTGCCGGTTACACGGATTTCTTCGCCCTGAATCTGCGCCTGCACTTTCAGCTTGCTGTCTTTAATCAGCTTAACGATTTTCTTTTGCACCGCGCTTTCAATACCCTGCTTCAGCTTCGCTTCCACAAACCAGGTTTTACCGCTGTGCACGAAGGTTTCCGGTACGTCCAGCGACGTGCCTTCAATCCCGCGTTTCAGCAGCTTGGCACGTAAAATATCCAGCAGTTGATTGACCTGGAAATCTGACTCGCTCAGCACCTTAATCGTCTTATTTGACTCATTCAGCTCAAAAGTCGCTTCAACACCACGAAAATCAAAGCGTGACTCTACTTCGCGGCTGGCGTTTTCTACCGCGTTACGGGCTTCCTGAAGATCAACTTCAGAGACAATATCGAAAGATGGCATCTTTTCCTCTCCCTTCATTTTTGATGCGAAGCATAATACCTGCAAAGTTACTCAACAGACAGCGCTATACTAGGCTGTATCCTTTAATTGTACGCGGAACTGAAACCTGTGAACAATAAAGGGGTACGGCCGATATGGATTAACACCTGGTGCTGTTGCAGGTGAGGAGGAAGAATGAAAATTACCGTACTGGGATGTGGAGCGTTAGGACAGCTGTGGCTTACCACGCTGTGCAAACATGGACATGAGGTGCAAGGGTGGCTACGCGTGCCACAGCCTTACTGCAGCGTGAACCTGATCGACACGGATGGATCGGTTTTTAATGAATCCCTGACGGCAAACGACCCCGACTTTTTGGCAAAAAGCGACCTGTTGCTGGTTACACTTAAAGCCTGGCAGGTTTCCGATGCGGTAAAAGGTCTGGCCGCAATTCTGCCTGAAACTACCCCAATTTTGCTGATTCACAACGGTATGGGGACGATTGAAGAGCTGCAAAACATTAAACAGCCTCTGCTGATGGGCACCACCACCCACGCAGCACGTCGCGACGGAAATGTCATCATTCATGTCGCTCAGGGCACAACGCGCATCGGTCCGGCGCGTGAGCAGGACGGTGATTTCAGCTATCTGGCTGAGACACTGCAAGAAGTACTACCGGATGTCGCCTGGCACAATAATATTCGTGCCGAACTGTGGCGCAAACTGGCGGTGAACTGCGTCATTAATCCCCTGACGGCGCTCTGGGACTGCCCAAACGGCGAACTGCGTCAGCATCCGGAAAAAATAGCGCTAATCTGTGAGGAAGTAGCAGCGGTTATTGAACGCGAAGGCCACCACACATCAGCGGATGATTTACGCTATTATGTCGAGCAAGTCATTGATAGTACGGCGGAAAACATCTCATCAATGCTGCAGGATATTCGTGCCATGCGCCATACAGAGATCGACTATATTACCGGTTACCTGTTAAAACGCGCCCGCGCGCACGGCATCGCCGTCCCGGAAAATGCCCACCTGTTTGAAATGGTAAAGAGAAAGGAAAGTGAGTATGAGCGCTCAAGCACTGGTTTGTCTCGCCCCTGGTAGTGAAGAGACCGAAGCGGTCACTACTATCGATCTGCTGGTTCGCGGCGGAATTAAGGTCACTACAGCAAGCGTCGCCAGCGATGGCGACCTGACGATTGTGTGCTCACGCGGAGTGAAGCTGCTGGCTGACGCACCGTTGGTCGAAGTGGCTGACGGCGATTTCGACATCATCGTATTGCCTGGTGGTATTAAAGGCGCGGAGTGTTTTCGCGATAGCCCTTTGCTTGTCGAAACCGTGAAGCAGTTTCATCGCTCCGGGCGTATTGTCGCAGCAATTTGCGCCGCTGCCGCCACCGTACTTGTCCCGCACGATATCTTCCCCATCGGAAATATGACAGGTTTCCCGGCGTTGAAGGACAAAATTCCCGCAGAACAATGGCAAGACAAGCGTGTCGTCTGGGATCCGCGCGTTAACCTGTTAACCAGCCAGGGTCCGGGAACATCCATTGATTTTGGTTTAAAAATCATTGATCTACTGGTAAGCCGCGAAAAGGCTCATGAAGTGGCGTCACAACTGGTAATTGCTGCGGGAATTTATAACTACTACGAATAAGAATGATTGCCGGATGGCGGCGTAAACACCTTATCCGGCCTACAAAACGGTACAGTCTGTAGACCGGATAAGCGGCAGCGCCATCCGGCAAAGGAACTACGGGCGATACACCTTCACGTTTTCAAAGCCCTGCTCGCGCAGATACAGCGCCTGCAGGCGGCTCATCACGCCGCGTTCACACCACAGCAGCCAGGTTTTACTCTGGTCTAAATCGCCGAATTTGGTGCTCAGCTTGTAGAACGGCAGTGAAACCACGTCCACACCTTCCACCTTCAGCGGCTTGTCATCCTGTTCATCCACAGAACGGATATCCAGAATCACGTCGTTTGAGCCGAAACCACTCACGGTTTCCACTTCCACCACGGTCTGCTGAGTCTGCTGGGCGATATCGCGAATATCGATATTGTTCGCTTCTTCGACCACTTTATCGAGGATAGAGAAATCGAAGTTTTCTTCTTCGGCCTCAATCTTCGCTTTAATCGCCTTCACCGTTGGGCTTTTTGAAATTACGCCGCAGTATTCCGGCATGGTACGCGCAAAGTCCTCGGTACCAATTTCACGCGCCAGGTTGATGATGTGTTCTTTATCATGGGAGATAAGCGGGCGCAGGATCAGGGTATCCGAAACGTTATCAATCAGGCGCAGGTTGGTCAGCGTCTGGCTGGACACCTGGCCCAGCGCTTCACCGGTTACCAGTGCCTGTACGCCGTAGCGCTCAGCGACTTTCGATGCCGCTCGTACCATCATACGTTTAAGGACCACGCCCATCTGACCGTCGTCGACTTTCTCCAGGATCTCGCCCACCACCGGCTCAAAGTTGATCGCGACAAAACGTACGCGATGCGAGCTACCGTAGCGGTTCCACAGATAATGCGCCACCTGACGAACGCCAATTTCATGCGCAGCGCCGCCGAGGTTAAAGAAGCAATAGTGTACGCGGCAGCCACGACGCATCAGCATGTAACTCGATACGCCGGAGTCGAAACCACCGGAGATCAGCGACAGGACGTCTTCCTGCGTACCAATCGGGAAACCGCCAATACCTTCATAGCGGCCTTTAACCAGCAGCAGACGGTCATTTTCGATTTCAAGATTCACCGTCACGTCCGGTTTCGTCAGCTTCACGCGCGCGGATTCAATATGCTGGTTCAACCCGCCGCCAACATAACGTTCCACCTCAATGGAGCTAAACTCATGCTTACCGCGACGCTTAACGCGTACACAGAAGGTTTTTCCTTCCAGTTGATCGCGATACTGCACCAGCGCTTTCTCGAAAATATCGTGCATGTCGGTAAACGGCACGTCTTCTACTTCGAGAATATGGTGGATACCCGGAATACGGGTCAGCGCGTCGCGAATATCCAGACGCTGGCTTTCATCTTTAGCGCGAACCTCAACGTGATCCCAGTGACGGACAACGGCAAGGTCTTCATCGTAGTGCTTTAAAACGTTACGAATGTTCCCTGTCAGAATTTTTATAAAGCGCAAACGCACAGATTGGCTTTTGATGGTGATTTCTGGGAACAATTTAATGATAAACTTCATGGCGGCAATGGTTCTTTGGCAAGTCTGAATGACTTGTAATGGAAAAAAATACAGCAGCCCATACCCTGCGGCTGCATCCAGGCGCGCAAGTATACCACTATCATGGTCATCCTGTGCACATCGCCTTACCATTGCGCGTTATTTGCTTATCAGTGCGAGTCCGTTACCATAGTCTTGTGCTGCCAATACAGAGAGTCAGACATTCATTATGCCGAAGAAAAATGAAGCGCCAGCCAGTTTTGAAACAGCGCTGAGCGAGCTGGAACAGATTGTTACCCGCCTGGAAAGCGGCGACCTGCCGCTGGAAGAAGCGCTGAACGAATTCGAACGTGGCGTACAACTGGCGCGTCAGGGACAGGTCAAATTGCAACAGGCTGAACAGCGCGTACAAATCCTGCTGTCAGACACCGAAGACGCCGCCCTTACGCCTTTTACACCGGATAATGAGTAAATGGATTTTACGCAGCAGCTACAGGCTTGCGTTGAGCAGGCCAATCAGGCACTGAGCCGTTTTATCACGCCACTGCCCTTTCAGAACACTCCCGTGGTCGAAACCATGCAATATGGCGCATTATTAGGCGGTAAACGTCTGCGCCCATTCCTGGTGTATGCGACCGGTCAGATGTTTGGCGTCAGCCTGAGTACGCTTGATGCTCCCGCTGCCGCCGTCGAGTGCATCCATGCCTATTCGCTGATGCATGATGATTTACCCGCGATGGACGACGACGACCTGCGCCGCGGTCTGCCAACCTGCCATGTAAAATTTGGCGAGGCAAACGCGATCCTGGCCGGAGATGCGCTGCAAACGCTGGCGTTTTCCATTATCAGCGACGCCCCGATGCCGGAAGTATCTGACCGTGACCGCATCGCGATGATCTCTGAACTGGCGCAGGCCAGCGGAATCGCCGGCATGTGCGGCGGCCAGGCGCTGGATCTGGAAGCGGAAGGTCATCAGGTTGCGCTGGATGCGCTGGAGCGTATTCACCGCCATAAAACCGGGGCATTGATTCGTGCCGCCGTGCGTCTGGGTGCATTAAGCGCAGGCGATAAAGGGCGGGAATGCCTGGCAATACTCGACAAATACGCAGAAAGCATCGGTCTGGCCTTCCAGGTTCAGGATGACATACTGGATGTGGTAGGCGATACTGCAACATTGGGTAAACGTCAGGGTGCTGACCAGCAGCTTGGCAAAAGTACCTATCCTGCACTTCTGGGTCTTGAGCAAGCCCGGAATAAAGCCCGGGATTTAATCGAGGATGCCCGCCAGTCGCTAAGTTTACTGGCCGCGCAGTCTCTCGATACCTCGGCACTGGAAGCGCTAGCGGACTATATAATCCAGCGTGATAAATAAACCAACATATCCCATGAGCTTGCGATGAGTTTTGATATAGCCAAATACCCGACCCTGGCGCTGGTCGACTCCACCCAGGAGTTACGCCTGCTGCCAAAAGAGAGCCTGCCAAAGCTTTGCGACGAACTGCGCCGCTATTTGCTCGACAGCGTAAGCCGTTCCAGCGGGCACTTCGCCTCTGGTCTGGGCACGGTGGAACTTACCGTCGCGCTGCACTACGTCTATAACACCCCGTTTGACCAGTTAATCTGGGATGTGGGACATCAGGCTTATCCGCACAAAATTCTGACCGGCCGCCGCGATAAAATCGGCACCATTCGTCAGAAAGGCGGTTTGCATCCGTTCCCGTGGCGCGGTGAGAGCGAGTATGACGTACTGAGCGTTGGGCACTCCTCAACGTCCATTAGCGCTGGCATTGGTATTGCGGTTGCCGCCGAGAAAGAAGGCAAAGATCGCCGTACCGTTTGTGTGATTGGCGACGGCGCTATCACCGCCGGGATGGCGTTTGAAGCGATGAACCATGCGGGTGATATTAAGCCCGATATGCTGGTTATCCTCAACGACAACGAAATGTCGATTTCAGAGAATGTCGGCGCGCTGAACAATCACCTGGCGCAACTGCTCTCAGGTAAACTCTACTCTTCGCTGCGCGAAGGCGGGAAGAAAGTGTTCTCCGGCGTACCGCCGATTAAAGAGCTGCTCAAACGTACCGAAGAGCACATCAAAGGCATGGTCGTGCCGGGCACGCTGTTTGAAGAGCTGGGCTTTAACTATATCGGCCCGGTGGACGGGCACGACGTGCTGGGGCTTATCACCACGCTGAAGAACATGCGCGATCTGAAAGGCCCGCAGTTCCTGCACATCATGACCAAAAAAGGTCGTGGCTATGAGCCAGCGGAAAAAGACCCGATCACGTTCCACGCCGTACCCAAATTCGATCCATCCAGCGGCTGTCTGCCGAAAAGCAGCGGCGGCCTGCCAAGCTATTCAAAAATCTTCGGGGACTGGTTATGTGAGACCGCAGCGAAAGACAATAAGCTGATGGCGATTACCCCGGCGATGCGCGAAGGCTCCGGTATGGTGGAATTCTCACGTAAGTTCCCGGACCGCTACTTCGATGTGGCGATTGCCGAGCAGCATGCAGTGACCTTTGCAGCAGGTCTGGCGATTGGCGGCTACAAGCCGGTCGTGGCTATTTACTCTACCTTCCTGCAACGCGCCTACGATCAGGTGCTGCATGATGTGGCCATCCAGAAACTGCCGGTCCTGTTCGCCGTTGACCGGGCAGGTATCGTTGGCGCAGATGGGCAAACCCACCAGGGGGCGTTCGATCTCTCCTTCCTGCGCTGCATCCCGGAAATGGTCATTATGACCCCGAGCGATGAGAATGAATGCCGCCAGATGCTGTTTACCGGCTATCACTACAACAACGGGCCATCGGTCGTGCGCTATCCACGCGGTAATGCGGTGGGCGTTGAGCTGACGCCGCTGGAACACCTGCCAATAGGTAAAGGCATCGTGAAGCGTCACGGGGAAAAAGTGGCGATTCTTAACTTTGGCACCCTGATGCCGGAAGCTGCTCAGGTCGCAGAGTCGTTGAACGCCACGCTGGTCGACATGCGCTTTGTGAAACCGCTGGATGAAACGTTGATCCTCGAAATGGCGGCCCGACACGACGTGCTGGTTACCATTGAAGAGAACGCCATTATGGGCGGCGCAGGCAGTGGCGTAAACGAAGTGTTGATGGCCCATCGCAAGCCCGTTCCGGTGCTGAACATCGGCCTGCCTGACTTCTTCATCCCACAGGGCACTCAGGATGAGGCTCGCGCCGATCTGGGTCTTAATGCCGCAGGCATTGAGGCCAAAATCAAGGCCTGGCTGGCATAATCCCCTCCCCGCTCCTGCTATGCTTAATGAATAACACGCTAAGCAGGAGCGAATGAATGCAATACAACACCTTAGGAAAAACCGACCTCCGGGTCTCCCGCCTTTGCCTGGGCTGCATGACGTTTGGCGAGCCCAATCGCGGTAATCACGCCTGGACGCTGCCTGAAGAGAGCAGCCGCCCGATAATCAAACACGCCCTTGAGGGCGGCATTAACTTTTTCGATACCGCCAACAGCTACTCCGCTGGCAGCAGCGAAGAGATTGTCGGCCGCGCGCTGCGTGATTTCGCCCGCCGCGAAGATGTCGTGGTCGCGACAAAAGTTTTTCACCAGGTGGATGATTTAGCAGAAGGATTATCCCGCGCACAAATCCTGCGCTCAATCGACGACAGCCTCAGACGCCTGGGCATGGACTATGTAGACATCCTGCAAATTCACCGCTGGGATTACAACACGCCAATCGAGGAAACGCTGGAAGCCCTTAACGATGTAGTCAAAGCCGGTAAAGCTCGCTATATCGGCGCCTCATCCATGCATGCTTCGCAGTTTGCTCAGGCGCTGGCCTTGCAGAAGCAACACGGCTGGGCGCAGTTCGTCAGCATGCAGGATCACTACAACTTGATCTACCGCGAAGAAGAACGCGAAATGTTGCCGCTCTGCTATCAGGAAGGTGTCGCGGTGATCCCGTGGAGTCCGCTGGCGCGTGGTCGCCTGACCCGCCCGTGGGGAGAAACGACCGCACGTCTGGTTTCCGATGAAGTCGGTAAAAATTTATATAACGAGAGCGATGAAAACGACGCGCAAATTGCCGCCCGGCTGGCTGGCATCAGTGAGGAGCTGGGCGTTACGCGGGCGCAGGTCGCGCTGGCATGGCTGCTGAGCAAACCAGGCGTGGCTGCGCCCATTATCGGTACATCGCGTGAAGAACAACTGGATGAATTGCTCAATGCGGTGGATTTAACGCTGAAGCCGGAGCAAATTGCCGAGCTGGAGACGCCGTATAAACAGCACCCGGTGGTGGGATTTAAATAAGCGCGATTGTAGATTGTAAGCCGGATAAGGCGTTTACGCCGCTATCCGGCAAACCCGTTAAATGATACCGATCGGCCAGTGATGGCCGATAAAATACAAAATACCTGCAGAGAGTATCCCGGCGACAATATCGTCGATCATGATCCCCGTCCCGCCATGCACATTGCGATCGAACCAACGAATCGGCCACGGCTTCCACATATCCAGAATACGGAAAATCACAAATCCGGCGGCAACCCATTGCCAGTCGAGGGTCGGTAGCGCCATCAGGGTTATCCACATACCGACAAATTCGTCCCAGACAATGCTGCCGTGATCGTGCACGCCCATGTCTTTCGCCGTTTGATGACACAGATAAACGCCGATACAGATAGACAGCATGACCACCAGCGAATACAGCTGCCATGGCAGAAATGTCATTAAATACCAAAAAGGGATCGCCGCCAGCGATCCCATGGTGCCAGGAATAATTGGACTCAGCCCGCTACCAAAACCGGTGGCTAACAGGTGCCACGGATTACGCATACTCAGGCGGCTTTTGGCGACATCTTTTTTAAGGCGCGGCAAAATGGTCATATCCTTTCCAGTCGAACGTGACGGGTTTTCCATCGCGCGTAAAGTGGACGCCTTCTACATCCGCACTCATCTGACCGATGCAGGTAAACGAGGTCCCGAGATGTGCCAGCGCGACGTCCAGCGCGCCACGGTTGATTTCCGGTACGGTAAAGCATAACTCATAATCTTCCCCCCCCGAGAGCGCCCAGCGCAGCGCCTGTTCAGGCTCAACGTGTTGGGCGAATGCCGTGGAATATGGCAGCGCGTCAACGTTAACCCGCGCGCCGCAGCCGCTGGCATTGACGATATGCCCCAGATCGGAAATCAGGCCGTCGGAGAGATCGATAGCCGCACTGGCCAGATCGCGCAGGGCTTGTCCCTGTAAAATACGCGGAGTTGGGCGCAGGTGGCGTTGCAGCAGATACTCCGCGTCTTTTGGTTCTGTCACCTGCAGTCGGTCCTGCAAAATCGCCAGTCCCGCCGCACTGTCGCCCGGCGTGCCAGTCACATAAATCCAGTCGCCCGGTTTTGCCCCGGAACGTTTTAAGGCTCGCCCAACGGGAACGTAGCCATGAATACCCAACGTCATCGACAGCGGCCCACGCGTGGTATCACCGCCAATCAGCTGCATATCGTAGTAATTAAGGAGTTCAAACAGGCCATCGCTGAAAGCTTCAAGCCAGGCTTCATCAACGTCGGGTAACGTCAGTGCCAGCGTCAACCACGCAGGATCGGCCCCCATCGCCGCCAGATCGCTTAAATTCACCGCCAGGGCTTTCCAGGCCAGATCGGTAGGATCAATGTCGGGGAGGAAGTGGTTGCCTGCCACCAGCGTATCGGTACTGATCGCCAATGTCTGTTTTTCAGGGATGTTCAGGAGTGCGCAATCGTCGCCAATACCGGTTTCGACATCAAGACGAGACGTTCTTACGCGATCAAAATAACGGGCAATCAGGGAAAATTCGCCGCATGCCATACGTTATGCCTCAGCAGAAAAAAAGAAAAAGCCGGGGATAGCGGAAACAAGTTCCACTCTCCGCCGGCCTCGGGATTACTTTTTGTTGGGGCGAATCACAGGTGCTGCTTTATCCAGTACGCCGTTAACGAATTTATGGCTGTCTTCGGCGCCGAAGGTTTTCGCCAGTTCAATCGCTTCGTTGATAGCCACTTTGTACGGCACATCACTACGTTTAGACAGTTCAAACAGCGCAATACGCAGTACGGCTTTTTCTACCTGACCCAGCTCTTCCAGCAGACGAGACAGGTAAGGCTTCATTAAGCCATCCAGGTACGCGCTGTTAGTCGCCACCCCGGACAGCAGCTCACGGAAATACAGAACGTCGACATCTTTAACGTCCTGTTCCGCCAGGAACTGGTATTCAACATCAGCGATGTCGTTCTGGGACAACTGCCAGGAGTAGAGCGCCTGGACGGCACACTCACGGGCGCGGCGACGAGCAGCAGGTTTCACGGATTTCCCCTTACAAAAATCAGGCCTTGATGGCTTTCAATACATTAATCATTTCAAGCGCAGTCAGTGCAGCTTCTGCGCCTTTGTTGCCGGCTTTCGTGCCAGCACGTTCGATGGCTTGTTCAATACTTTCGGTGGTCAGTACACCGAAGGCTACCGGAATGCCACTGTCCTGCGCGACATGCGCCAGGCCATTGCTTGCACCGCCAGCCACATATTCGAAGTGCGCGGTACCGCCACGGATCACCGTACCTAACGCAATCACCGCATCGTATTTACCGGTTTTCGCCAGCGCGTCAGCCGCCAGCGGCAGCTCATACGCGCCTGGAACCCAAACGACGGTAATGTTTTCATCTTTAACCTGGCCAATACGTTTCAGGGCGTCGATCGCACCTTCCAGCAGGCTGTCATTGATAAAGTTGTTGAAACGCGCAATGGTGATGGCGACGCGAGCGTCCGGAGTAGCAACGTTAGCTTCAATAATGTTCATATTCTTCCTTCGGGTTCGATTTATGGCCCCGTAAGGGGGGCGGATTTTATCATAATATTCTGGGCGCTGCTTCCTCTAATTCAGAAAGCCTCACGCAGTGGTTAAATGCAGGCAAACGTCCGGGCCCACCTGGCGTATCTCGTTGAATTTGAAATGGGGGGCGTCGGCCAGTTTCTCAAGCCCAGGCAGCACACATAATCCTCGCGCATCGCTGCCTAACAGTTTAGGCGCAACATACACGATTAGCTCATCCACCAAACCGGCCTGTAATAACGCGCCCGCAAGCGTTGGGCCAGCTTCCACCCAAATACTGTTAATTTGCTGTTTACCCAGTTGCATCATCAGCACGACCAAATCCACATGCCCGTTATGTTCCGGCACCTTGATACTGCGAACCGACTCCGGCCAACTGCGGGTATCGTCTTTCGTTCGGACAATCCAGGTTTCTCCCGGCTGGTGCACAATTCGGTGCTCCGGCGTGACCTGATTCTGGCTATCAAGGACAATGCGGATCGGCTGGCGCAGATTTTCCTGCGGGTAACTCGCCTGAGTTGACTCCCCAAGCTCCGACCAGCGCACGGTAAGCTGAGGATCGTCGGCCAGTACCGTCGCGCTGCTGGTTAAAATGGCATGGCTTTGCGCGCGCAGCCGTTGCACATCGCGGCGCGCCTGCGGCGAGGTGATCCACTGGCTTTCCCCGCTGGCCATCGCCGTACGGCCATCGAGCGATGCGCCAAGCTTAAGCTGCAGATACGGGAATCCTGTACGCATGCGCTTGAGAAAGCCCTTATTAAGCAGCTCAACCTCGCTCATCATCAGCCCGTGGCTGACGTCAATGCCCGCCTGCTGCAAACGGTAGAGGCCACGACCTGCTACCTGTGGATTGGGATCCTGCATCGCGGCAACGACGCGTGCTACGCCCGCCGCAATCAATGCATCGCAGCACGGCGGCGTACGGCCATGATGACTACAGGGCTCAAGCGTCACATAGGCGGTTGCCCCTTGCGCTTTTTCTCCGGCCATGCGCAGGGCATGGACTTCGGCATGCGGCTCGCCCGCGCGGTGATGATATCCTTCACCGACGATCTCCCCGTCCTTAACAATCACGCAGCCGACGTTGGGATTTGGGTGAGTAGTGAAACGTCCGCGCGCAGCAAGCTTCAGCGCGCGCGCCATGTACAATTCATCCTGCATGGCTTAGTCCTGTAGGCGAGCAATCTCTTCGCCAAATTCTTTGATATCTTCGAAACTGCGGTAAACCGAAGCAAAGCGGATGTAAGCGACTTTATCGAGCTTTTTCAACTGCTCCATCACCAGGTTGCCGATCATCTTACTCGGCACCTCACGCTCGCCAGTCGCACGCAGTTGTGATTTGATATGGTTTAACGCCATTTCGACGTCATCTGAGCTGACCGGGCGTTTCTCCAGCGCTCTGAGCATGCCGCTGCGCAGCTTATCTTCATTAAAGGGTTCACGCACATCGTTGCTCTTCACAACGCGCGGCATGACAAGTTCAGCCACTTCAAAAGTGGTGAAACGTTCGTTACAGACCAGACACTGCCGACGGCGGCGTACTGAGGAGCCCTCGCCTACAAGACGAGAGTCAATTACCTTAGTGTCTACGGCGAAACAGAATGGGCAATGCATACGGCGTCCTGTACCTCAGTGGTTCACAGAAATCTATTTTACCCTGAACTGGCGTGACAACAAAGGCGCAGCGCTTTTGAGACAAAGGATCGATGCCTTCGTGCTCTGTGCACACTACCATT
>NZ_JAHLQZ010000055.1:0-23972 GCF_018919505.1 Citrobacter sp. S55_ASV_140 | reverse complement strand
TTTGCCCGGCTTCATCACGTCGCTGACCCAGTACGGCGTCCAGGTGTAGTAAAGAATGGGTTTGCCTTCTTTAAAGCGGGTGATGGTGTCTGCCATCATCGCCGCATAGTTACCGTGGCTGACCTCGACCGTTTTTTCCAGATCGAAGGCTTTGTTCTGGTGGTTGATTACCGCTTCACAGCCCCAGCCTGGTGAACAGCCCATCATATCGGCTTTGCCGTCGCCGTTGGTGTCAAAAATTTTGGCGATCTTAGGATCTTTTAACTGGGCGATGTTGGTGATTTTGTACTGCTCAGCGGTTTTTTTGTCGATCAGATAACCCTGTGCGGCACCCGTAACGAATACCCCCTCGCGATAAAACTTTTTGTCTCCGCCTGCCGCGGCGTACATATCATCATGCAGCGGCTGCCAGTTCACGGCGGTAAAAGTTGCATCGCCAGAGGCAATGGAGGTATAGCCGACGTTATAGTCAACTTCGCTGGTTTTGTTAACGGTGTAACCCAGTTTCTCCAGCGCGCGGGCAACCAGCTGCGTCTGGAAGGATTCTTCAGAGATAGTGCTCTGGATTGGCTGGACGGTAATGCCTTTGCCCGGCAGGTCGGCAGCGAAAGCGCTGGTGGAGACAAGGGTGGCAAACGCTGTGGCAAAAAGTACGGTATGTCGCATCGTTGTTCCTTAATTATTGGAGGGACGTGTAGGCCCGGTAAGCGCAGCGCCACCGGGCAACGGGTGTATTACTTCGTGAAAGGGCGAGTGATAAGCCCAACGGGACCGGTGGTGTACCAGCGACGGTTACCCCGGCTACGCGAATCGCGACCAACGGCCTGCGTCAGGCGATCCAGGATGATGGCGAGGATCACAATCCCAACGCCACCAACCGTGGCTAATCCCATATCCAGACGACCAATTCCGCGCAGAACCATCTGACCCAATCCACCAACGGCAATCATCGAGGCGATGACCACCATCGAGAGCGCCAGCATCAGCGTTTGGTTAACCCCGGCCATAATCGTGGGCATCGCCAGCGGGAGCTGCACTTTAAACAGCATCTGACGCGGGCTGGCGCCAAACGAGCGCGAGGCTTCAATCAGGTCGGCCGGCACCTGGTTAATCCCCAGAATGGTCAGACGGACGATTGGCGGCAGGGCGAAGATAATCGTCACCACTACGCCCGGGACGTTACCAATACCGAACAGCATGACAATCGGCACCAAATACACGAAAGCGGGGGTGGTTTGCATCGCATCCAGCAGCGGACGAACAATCTTTGCCGCCCGAGGGCTGCGCGCCAACCAGATGCCCATCGGCAGACCGATCACCACACAGAACAGTAATGCGGTCAGCACCAGCGCCAGCGTGATCATCGCTTGCGACCACGCGCCAATGGCGCCGATAGCAACCAACGAAATCAGCGTCGCGACACCCATTCCAACGCCGGAAATCTGCCAGGCGATCAGGGCGAACAGGATAATCGCCACGGGGGCTGGCATACCTAACAGCATTTGCTGGAAGCCGTTGAGAATGTAATCCACCGGTACACGGATGCCCTGGAAGACCGGACGAAAATGGGTAACCACCCAGTCGATCCCCTCGGTGACCCAACTGTCCAATGGGATCAGCGTCTTATGGAACGGATCCATAATATTAAAATGCTCTGGTGCCGGCGCGGGCGCGCTGGTCAGCCAGTCTGCGCTACCGCCGTCAGTAGGCGCGGAGGATGGTGTGCTCCACGCATCGGCGGTCTGTGCGGCGCTATCGGCCGCTGGTGTGGTATCCCACGGATTAGTTTGATCAGCCATTGTTTGCCCCCTCACGATCTAAAGCCTGTAACAGCATGCGTTTTGAAATGACGCCCACATACTGCTGTTCCTCGTCAACTACCGGTACCGCGCACGGTGCCTGGCCGACATGAGAAAGCAACTCGCTGAGAGGAGTTTGTGCATCGACAGCCAGCGGTTCATTGATCAACGCCGCTTCAATACCTTGCGCCTGACTAAGCGCGGTTTTTAGTGAGTCGATAGAGACGACGCCGACGAATTTATTGCCACGTTCGATCACGTAACCATATTCGCGATCTTTGTCCTGCAATAATTGCAGCGCCGAACGAGGGCCTACACCGGGTGTTTTACGAATTAAACCTTCGGGGCTACGGCGGGAAATATCTTTCGCGCTGAACACCTGGCTAATATCAACGCCGCGGAAGAAGGTGCGTACATAATCATTAGCCGGATTATTCAGGATTTCATCCGGTGTACCGACCTGTACTACTTCACCGTTTTGCATAATGGCAATTCTGTCGCCAATACGCATAGCTTCGTCGAGATCATGGGAAATAAAGACCACGGTGCGTTGATGCTTCGCCTGGAGTTTTACCAGTTCATCCTGCATCTCGGTGCGAATTAATGGATCGAGGGCTGAGAAGGCCTCATCCATTAATAAGATGTCAGGATTAATGGCTAATGCGCGGGCAAGGCCTACACGCTGGCGCATCCCCCCGGAAAGTTCATCCGGGTAGCTGTGAGCGTAATTCTCCAGACCGACCTGACGTAGCGCATCCAGCGCCTTTTCGCGACGTTCATCCGCGGCGACGCCGGCTAATTCCATGCCAAATGCCGTATTGTCCAGCACCGTCATATGCGGCATCAGGGCAAAGGACTGAAAGACCATCGCAATCTTTTTTCTGCGCACCTCGCGGAGTTCGGCATCGGAGATCCGGGCGATATCTACGCCGTCGATCAGTACCTGTCCGCGGGTGGGTTCAATCAGGCGATTGAGAAGGCGTACCATTGTGGATTTACCCGAGCCGGATAATCCCATGATGACAAATATCTCGCCTTCTTCAATGGCCAGACTGGCGTCTTTAACGCCAAGCGATAGCCCTGTTTTCTCCAGAATTTGCTCTTTTGTAAGTCCTTTTTCAATATATTTGAACGCTCTCTGAGGATGCTCGCCAAATATCTTATAGAGGTTCTTCACTTCTAATTTAATTGCCATGCAATAGAATGATTCCTGTTATTTGTTTATATCGATATGTTACCTGATGGAAATAGTGACCTTTTTCTACCCTAACATACTGAGAATCTGAGACAACCCTGAATTTAGTTGTGGCATGAATATTGCCGAAGGTCAGTCGGCGGGATTTCCCGTGATATAAGGGCTGAGCGTGAATGTGCGTTAACTGATATTTTTTGTAAACGCCAATGAAAAAGCGCCTGAATTGGTGTAATGCAGGCGAATAATGCGGCTGATATTGAGTGTAGATCACACAATTATAATTGCACGATAAAAGTGTGATCCTGTTAAAATATTACCGCGAAAAATGTACGGTATTTCCCGTGAAAATGAGAGTTAAAAATTCCAGTCGTCGTCTTCGGTTTCGATAGCTTTACCCATCACATAAGATGAGCCAGAACCTGAGAAGAAATCGTGGTTTTCGTCTGCGTTGGGCGACAGCGCGGCAAGGATTGCCGGGTTAACCTCCGCCATTTCTGACGGGAATAACGCCTCATAACCCAAATTCATTAATGCTTTATTGGCGTTGTAACAAAGGAAGGCTTTGACGTCATCCACCCAACCGGTTTCTGCATACAATTCTTCTGTATAACGCGCTTCGTTATCATACAACTCCATGAGCAGATCGAGGGCAAAATTCTTTAACTCCTCGCGTGCGGATTCGGAAATATGCTCCAGGCTTTTTTGAAATTTATAACCAATGTAATACCCATGGACCGCTTCATCACGAATGATCAGACGAATGAGATCGGCGGTATTAGTCAGTTTGCCGCGGCTGGAGAAATACATCGGCAACCAGAAGCCGGAATAGAACAGGAATGATTCCAGAAACACGCTGGCAATCTTCTTGTGATACGGATTATCGCTGGCGTAATGGGCCAGAATAATCTGCGCCTTACGTTGGAGCGGGATATTTTCCTCACTCCAGGCGTAGGCGGCATCCACATCTTTGGTCTGGCAAAGCGTGGAGAAAATAGAGCTGTATGAGCGGGCGTGAACGGCTTCCATAAAGCTGATATTCGACAGCACCGCTTCTTCGTGTGGTGTTAATGAATCCGCCATTAGCGCTGGCGCACCGGCAACATTCTGAATGGTGTCGAGTAGCGTTAGCCCGGTAAAAACGCGGATAGTTAACTGCTGCTCGGCAGCGCTCAGCGTTTGCCAGGACGGGACGTCGTTAGAAAGCGGGACTTTTTCCGGTAGCCAGAAGTTACTGGTCAGGCGATTCCATACCTCCAGGTCTTTATCATCTTCAATCTTGTTCCAGTTGATGGCGCTCACGCGGGATAATGTCATGATCTCCTCCTTACAGCGCGCATGACACGCAACCTTCGATTTCGGTCCCTTCCAGCGCCAGCTGACGCAGTCGGATGTAGTACAGCGATTTAATGCCCTTACGCCAGGCGTAGATCTGCGCTTTGTTAATATCGCGGGTAGTGGCGGTATCGGGGAAAAAGAGCGTCAGCGACAGTCCCTGATCGACATGGCGCGTCGCTTCAGCATAGGTATCGATAATTTTTTGTGGGCCAATCTCGTAGGCATCCTGATACAAGGCCAGATTCTCATTGGTCATAAAAGGAGCAGGGTAGTACACGCGCCCGGTTTTGCCCTCTTTGCGAATTTCCACTTTTGACACGATCGGGTGAATACTTGACGTCGCATGGTTGATGTAGGAAATAGAGCCGGTTGGCGGAACTGCCTGTAAATTCTGGTTATAAATGCCGTAGCGCATGACATCTTCACGCAACTGCGCCCACATCTCACGCGTCGGCAGCGTAATGCCGCTGGCGGCAAACAGCGCGCGAACTTTGTCGGTTTTTGGCTGCCAGTCACCCTGCAGATACTGGCTAAAATACTCGCCGCTGGCGTAGCGAGACTGCCTGAATCCAGCAAAGGCTTTACCACGTTCGCGGGCGAGCTTCATTGACGTATTCAGCGCATGCCAGGTGATGGTGTAAAAGTAGATATTGGTGAAATCCAGCCCTTCCGGCGAGCCATAGGCGATGCCTTCCCGCGCCAGATAGCCATGCAGGTTCATCTGACCAAGACCAATCGCGTGCGATGCGCTGTTTCCGGCTGCAATCGAGGGCACGCTGCGAATATGACTCATGTCCGAAACGGCGGTTAAGCCGCGAACCGCCGTTTCCACGGTACGACCAAAATCCGGGGAATCCATGGTATGGGCGATATTCAGCGAGCCGAGGTTGCAGGAGATATCGTGTCCGGTCTGCGCGTAGTTGAGATTTTCATCGTAGGTGGAGGCGCTGTTAACCTGCAAAATTTCGGAGCACAGATTGCTCATGTTAATACGACCAGCAATCGGATTCGCGCGATTCACCGTATCTTCAAACATGATGTAAGGGTAGCCGGACTCAAACTGGATCTCAGCCAGCCGCTGGAAGAAATCGCGGGCGTTAATGTATTTTTTGCGCACGCGTCCATCGGCAAGCAGTTCGTCATAGCGTTCACTGACGGCGATATCGCCGAACGCTTTGCCGTAAATGCGTTCCACGTCATAGGGCGAGAACAGCGCCATGTCGGCATTCTCTTTGGCCAGTTTAAAGGTAATGTCCGGGATCACTACGCCAAGCGACAGGGTTTTGATACGTATTTTTTCGTCGGCATTTTCACGTTTGGTATCCAGAAAACGCAAAATGTCCGGATGATGCGCGTGCAAATACACCGCGCCTGCGCCCTGACGCGCGCCGAGTTGATTGGCATAAGAAAACGCATCTTCCAGCATTTTCATTACCGGGATCACGCCGGAGGACTGGTTTTCAATGCGTTTAATCGGCGCACCTGCTTCGCGCAGGTTAGAGAGCAAAAACGCTACGCCGCCGCCGCGCTTGGAAAGTTGCAGTGCAGAGTTAACCGCCCGGCCAATGGACTCCATGTTGTCTTCAATGCGTAACAGGAAGCAGGAAACCAGCTCGCCGCGCTGCTGTTTGCCGCAGTTTAAGAAGGTTGGCGTGGCGGGCTGAAAGCGCCCGGAGAGCATTTCATCGCTAAGCTGCATGGCGAGCATTTCATCGCCTTGCGCCAGCGTGAGCGCCACCATCGTGACCCGATCCTCAAAATCTTCGAGATAGCGCTTACCGTCGAACGTTTTCAGCGTATAGCTGGTGTAGAACTTCCATGCGCCGAGGAACGTCTGGAACCGGAATCCGCTGGCGTGGGCGTGAGCAAAGAGCTTTATTACAAATGCGCGATCGTAACGGCTTAATACGCTTTCGTCGTAGTAGCCTTCAGCAACCAGCGTTTCCAGGCGCTCCTGCTGGCTGGCAAACGTCAGCGAGTTGGGGCGGACGTGGGCGGCAAAGAAAGCCTCCACCGCCTCATGGTCTTTGTCGAACTGAATGCGTCCAGCTTTATCGTACAGATTCAGCATGGCGTTCAGGGCGTGATAATCCAGCGTTGGCTGGGTTATGCGTTCTGCGGTTGTCGTTGCCAAAATTCACTCACTCCTTGTCGAACGTTGTCGATATCGCTTTGGGTGCCCATCAGCTCAAAGCGCCAGAGCCACGGCACGCCGCATTTTTGTGAGATGACTTCACCCGCGCGGCCATAGGCTTCACCGAAATTGCGATTGCCGGAAGCAATCACCCCACGGATTAACGCCCGGTTGTGCGGATCGTTTAAAAAGCGGATCACCTGTCTCGGAACCGCGCCTGCCGTTCCGCCGCCGCCGTAGGACGGCACGATTAAGATGTAAGGTTCGTTTACCCGGATCCGCTCGCGTTCGTTAAGCGGAATGCGGATGGCAGGCAGCCCCAGACGCTGGATAAAGCGGTGCGTATTTTCGGAGCTGCTGGAGAAGTAGACGAGCTGACTCATGCGCTGGCCATATCGGGTTGTGGGCGCAGACGGTTGATCATGTCCGGGCGAAACCCGGACCAACTGGTTTCCCCGGCGACAACGACCGGTAACTGACGAAAGCCTTGATCGCGCAGGCTGTCAGCCAGAGCGGGCTGCAAATCAATATTTACCATCTCAAAGTCAAACCCGCGGCTTTCCATTGCCCGCTTAGTGGCGTGGCACTGAACACAGTTATTACGAGTGTAAATAATAATACGCATGATTCGTATTTCCATTTATAGATAAAAGATCGACGCGATTGATAGCGTCGGATTGTAGGTGTCTTGATAGGAGTGATACTAGATGTAGTTTTAAAAATATTCAACCATACAAGATATGGTAATTTTAGATTGATGAAGGGCAGGTTGATGAGCGTGACGGGGGCAGGGATGTGTAGCATGACGGGCTGCCTGAGGGCGACGCGTCGCGTCTTATCCGGCCTACAAGAGAACACATCCCAGGCCGGAGAAGGCATTTATCCCGCTATCTGGCAGGGCAGAATTACATACGCATCCCAACCGCCAGGCGGTTGAAGCAGTTCATCAGGCTGATGGCAAACGTCAGATCGCTGATTTCTTTCGCGCTAAAATGGTCGAGCAGCGGCAGATAAACATCATCTTCCGCGTGGGTGCTGGCGATATGAGTGACCGATTCGGCCCATGCCAGCGCCGCACGTTCCTGTTCACTGAAGTGGTGGCTCACTCGCCAACCTGCCAGCGCGTCGAGTTTGGCCTGCGCAACGCCTGCTTTGCGCAACGCCTTACTGTGCATTTCCAGGCAAAATGCGCAGCCGTTGATTTGCGAGACCCGCAGGTAAACCAGTTCCGTCAGCGTAGGTTCCAGTGCGCAATTTTCCAGCGCTTTGCTGGCCTGAACCAGAGCGTTATAGATTTCAGGACTGAGTTCATAATAGGGCTGGCGTAACATTGTCATGGTATTTCTCCTCGTTTGGATAACCCGCAATGTAGCACTATAATGGACTGCTACAGAGAGCCATATTTTTGCAAAAAAAGCAGACCATAAATGCCGCGCTATCAACAAATCGCCCGCCAGTTAAAAAATGCCATTGAGACAGGTGAACTCAAACCAGGTTCAAGATTGCCCTCCAGCCGGACGTGGTCCCAGGAACTCGGTGTTTCGCGTTCGACGGTGGAACATGCCTATGCCGAGCTGGTGGCGCAGGGCTGGCTGGCTCGACGTGGGCAGGCGGGAACTTTTGTCAGTGAGCAGTTGCGACCAGAGACCGCGCCTGCGGCTCCCGCTATTTTCGCAGGAGAAAATCCCAGACCCCAACCTTTTCAGATGGGGCTACCCGCACTCGATCTCTTCCCGCGTGAAGTATGGGCGCGGGTGATGGGCCGACGTTTACGCACCCAAACGCGTTTTGATCTGGCGGTGGGGGAGGTTTGCGGCGAAAGGGTGCTGCGTCAGGCGATTGTTGATTACCTGCGCGTTTCACGCAGCATTGAGTGCCAGCCGGAGCAGGTTTTTATCACCTCTGGCTATGCGGCATCGATGACGTTAATTCTGCGCGCGCTGTCTCAACCCGGTGAAGGGATGTGGGTCGAAGATCCCGGCTTTCCGTTGATCCGACCGGTGGTGGCTCAGGAGCGAATTGCGCTGATGCCGGTTCCTGTTGATGCCAATGGTCTGGATGTCTGCGCTGGGATCCGCGATTACCCGCAGGCGCGCTTTGTTTTGTTGACACCCGCGCATCAAAGCCCGCTGGGTGTGGCCCTTTCATTGGAGCGTCGCCATCAGTTGCTGGAGTGGGCGGCCCGCACCCAGGCATGGATTATTGAAGATGACTATGACAGTGAATTTCGCTACCACGGTAAACCGTTGCCGCCGTTGAAAAGCCTGGATGCGCCGCAGCGGGTGATTTATGCCGGAACGTTCAGCAAATCAATGTTTCCTGCGCTACGCACGGCATGGCTGGTGGTGCCCATGACTCAGGTCGAGCATTTTCGCCAGCAGGTGGCGCTGGCGGCCTGTAGCGTTCCGGTTTTATGGCAACAAACGCTGGCGGATTTTATGCGCGAGGGGCACTTCTGGCGGCACTTAAAACGCATGCGTCAACATTATGCCCAGCGACGTCAGTGGATGGTAAATGCTCTGACCGAGCACGGTTTTAGCGTGCTCCCGCAAGAGGGTGGGATCCAACTGGTGATGAGTGTAGACGCAGACGATGTTGCGTTAGTACGTAAAGCGAATCTGGCAGGTCTGGCCGTACAGGCCTTGAGCCAGTGGCGTATAACGCCGAACGGACAAGGGGGAATATTATTGTCATTTACCAATATTAGCTCAGCGGAAATGGCGCAGCAGGCGGCCTATCAATTGCGGCAGGCGCTGACATAAATCTGCACGGTTCTTAAGATATTCGTCCCACCGTCTTCACTCGTTTATGGACTTTTCTGAAAGCGTTGCTAATGCTGGATCAGGTAAGGTAAGCCCGCAGTAAAAGATAACGAGGAAAATAATATGTATTTACGACCTGATGAGGTGGCGCGCGTACTTGAAAAAGTGGGCTTTACCGTTGATGTAGTGACGCCGAAAACGTACGGCTATCGACGTGGTGAAAATTATGTGTACGTTAACCGGGAAGCACGTATGGGACGTACCGCATTAGTCATCCATCCCACGCTTAAAGAGCGCAGCTCTTCACTGGCGGAACCTGCGACAGACATTAAAACCTGCGATCACTACCAGCAATTCCCGTTGTATTTAGCCGGAGAGACCCATGAGCATTATGGTATTCCTCACGGCTTCAGTTCGCGTATTGCACTTGAGCGTTATCTGAGTGGGTTATTTGGCGACGTTAACGCTAACTAATAACGCGACTGGCAGGGCCAGTCGCGAAGAGGCGTGTCAGGCTTTAGCCTGGTGATAGCTGCTGACCTTAAACAGGCGGCGGCAATAATCAAGGAAGTAGCCGTATACTGCGCCCATCAGCATCGATACCACGATGTTCGAACTTACCGCAGCCGTAATCTGGTGCCAGTCCGCGCCAACCGTCAACAGAATAATCACGTAAACCGGCGACTGGAAGGTGACATAAGCCAGCACGTCCGCCAGGTTTTTTGCCCATCCTGCCTGCGTGGCTTTACGTGCCGCGCGCATAAACAAATCACGGTACATGCCGTATGGCCAGGCGATCAGAATATTGACAGGGATGGCCACCAGTCTGGAGTACAGTGACTGTTCAAAGCTCATTCCAGAAAGGAATATCTCGATCAACATGTTCACGACAGAACAATAAACAACCATCGCGAACGTGTCTGCTACAGCATGACGCAAGCGTGACTGCGGAGAGAACATGTTAATGCTCCTTGTAAAAAGGGGAAAAAAGGTTTTGAATACCTTCACTGCTAGTGATTTGTCTTGATGCTTTCGCGTTTCAATAGGATATCTGCCTGGATAATAACTAGCAACTAGCTTAAAATTTTTATTTATTGCCTTTTTGTCGATAAAATGCTCTGCATTGGTTTGATTTTTGTTCGTTTTGGTGTTTTCGTTGTTCTGCTGATTAAAAGTATTTTATATCAATAGGTTATGAAGACTTGTTTTTCTGAATTTTTTGCGCTCCTTTTCTGAAAGTTGACTGATGTTCAGAATGTGCGCGTGCCGGCCCTGGGCAATAAAGTGATGTGTTTATCAGACGATGCGCTGAGAGGTCATGCGAGTATATTTACAGTGACTATCCTGGGAATATAAAATATTTGATGTCAGGTTTCAGGATAGCCATTTAAATAACGGGATTGGCTATTTGTTTTATAATCTGCGAAAAAATTAGACTGGAAAAATAATAATCAGTTGCATACAATATTTAGCGTGATACCATTTTTACGTTAAAGAGGTTTTGTTAATATGAGTTCAATGTTAAAAAACTTAAATAATATCCGCTCGCTGCGTGTAATGGCACGTGAATTTTCCGTTGATGTGCTGGAAGATATGCTCGAAAAATTCAGAGTAGTGACTAAAGAACGCCGCGATGAAGAAGAACAGCTACAGCGCCAACGTGCAGAACAGCAGGAAAAAATTAATAATTTGCTGGCCCTGATGCAGGCCGATGGGATCAATCCGGAAGAGCTGCTGAGTATGACCCCAGCGACGTCGCGGGCAGTCAAAAAACGTCAACCACGCCCGGCGAAATATCGTTTTACCGATTTCGACGGTGAAACAAAAACATGGACCGGACAAGGTCGGACACCAAAGCCAATTGCCCAGGCGCTGGCTGCCGGTAAATCTCTTGATGACTTTTTAATCTAATTATAAATGCGGTGAGGGTGACCTCACCGCCTGTTTTCAGCAAACGCCGAAATCACCGTCTTCGGTATATCGCGTCACGTCAGCTGCTTTCAGTGTGAATTTTTCACCGCTTTCATTACTGGCTTGTACCGCCACAATTTGATCTTCGTTGACTTCGACAACTTTCAGTTTAGGTCCGCCCATGCGTGGTTGAACCAGATCGCCAGGTTTAAACATATTGCGCTCCTTTATTTATCGCACAACTCACCATAGATCACGTCAATCGACGGGTACAGCGCTGTTTCAGGTATTACCGCTTAATGAGTACGCCGGTTCCAGGGCATTTTGTCCAGCAATCGCGCCATGCCGCAAAAGCCGGTTAGGCCAGCGAGTATCAGCCCGGCACCCACAAAACCGCTCAGCAGGAAGAAGGCGCTGTTGACGGCGTATCCGAGAATGACGCCGAGTAAGGCAAGGCTACCTGCGGCTATCTGCACCTGACGCATCAGCGGCAGTGGTTGTGAACTGTCTTTTGCCACGGGTAAACCTGCGGCTTTCCAGCCATCGATTCCACCTTCCAGCAACCAGACCTGCGCAGGCGCGGCAATGGCGCTGAGTTTGTTCGCTGCATTTTGTGTGCGTTTGCCTGACTGGCAGTGAAAAATCACCTGCTCGGCGCGTAAATTCGCAGGCAACGATCCCTGCTCAAGCGTGGGTAACGGTGCCAGATGCGCCTCAGGAATATGCTCGTGCAGATACTCGTCGGCATCGCGGATATCAATCAGTTTCGCGCCTTGCGCGACCAGCGTCTGCGCCTCGCGCGGGGAAATCTTCCCAATGGTCATGATGGCTCCTTATGGGCAATACAGTGTTTTTAATGTGGCGATCAGCGAATTCACAGCCGCATTTTTAATGGAATAAAGGATGCGCTGGGCATCGCGCTGGCTGTCTATCAGACCTTCTTCACGCATACGCGCCAGATGCTGGGACGTGGCGGAAGGACTCAGTCCGGTAGCGCGTGCTAACTCGCCCGCGCTGGTACCGGGCGAACCGCAGAGCATGCACAAAATCAGCAACCGCTTCGGGTTACTCATCGCTTTAAGCAAAGCGGCAGCCTGTTCAGCGCTGGCCTGGAGTTGTTCAAGTTCAGTCATATGTATTTAAGCATAATCTAAATTAAGCAAATTCTAAAATAAAAAGCCAGCGTACGCCAGCGTAAAGAGCGTAAAGGAGGGTAAAACAGCAGGGGAAGGCTGGCGGATTTGAGTAGAATGGCTACTCTTAGAGATAAAATCTCTTTTTAAACAATGATTAACTTTTTGCTTGTAGGGAGTGTGTATGGGTTTCTGGAGAATCGTTTTTACTATTATTCTGCCCCCGCTTGGCGTACTGCTGGGAAAAGGATTCGGCTGGGCGTTTATCCTTAATATCGTTCTGACGCTGCTGGGCTACATTCCTGGTTTGATCCACGCCTTCTGGGTACAGACGCGTAATTAATACTTCCTTTCATAAACGGCGCATTTGCGCCGTTTTCTTTGCCGTCCTCTCTCCTCTGCTACACTTCCTGGTGTTGCTTGTTAATAACCGAGGTGGATATGGGACTCTTCAATTTTGTGAAAGATGCAGGTGAAAAACTTTGGGATGCGGTCACCGGAAATCATGACACGGCCGATCTGGCGAAGAAGGTGCAGGAACACCTGAATAAAACCGGCATCCCTGATGCAGATAAGGTGAACGTGCAAATTAACGAAGGCAAGGCCACCGTTTCTGGCGATGGATTAAGCCAGGAAGCGAAAGAGAAAATCCTGATTGCGATTGGTAATATCTCCGGTATCGCCAGCGTGGACGATCAGGTTAAAACCTCTGCACCCGCGAGTGAAAGCCAGTTTTATACCGTGAAAGCGGGCGATACCCTGAGCGCTATTGCCAAACAGGTTTACGGTAACGCTAACCTGTACAATAAAATATTCGAAGCGAATAAACCGATGCTGAAAAGCCCGGATAAAATTTATCCCGGGCAGGTGTTACGTATTCCGGAAGAATAATGATGTGCGGGTTTATTCCGTCAGCAGCTTGCCGGACATCGCCTGTTGAATAATTGGAATCGGCGTCAGCAGGTGCTGGCGCATTAATTCGCTGGCGCGCACGGCATCGCGTGCCAGAATCGCTTCGGTCAGCGTTTGATGCTGATCGTGTTTATCTTCCAGCATCTCGACTGACAGCACCGTTTTACGTAGCCAGATAAACCGGTAACGTGCCGCTAAATCAAACAATCGTTTGCGCATTTGCAGCAGATATTGGGAACCGCAGCCGGCGACAATCGCCGAGTGAAATGCCTGATGGCGCTGATCCCATTCATCAAGCATCTGTTCACTGGCGTCCACAGCTTCAAGCTTACTGAGCATATGCGCCCGTGCCAGAATCTCCGCTTCCCAGGCGTCGTCGCCGCGTTCGATGGCCAGTGCAACCAGCATGGCCTCCATATTGGCGCGGGCATCGAAAATATCGAGCAATTCCTGCTCGGACATCGGGGCGACACGATATCCTTTCTGATTAACCACCGTGACCAGTCGCTCCGCCACCAGCTGTGAAAGCGCTTCGCGCAGCGGTCCTACGCCAAGCTCATAGCGCGAGGTCAGCAGGCTCATACGCAGTTTCTCATCAGGCTGATAAATACCGCGGATGATGTCGTTCTTGAGCCAGCGGTATCCATCAATGGCCGTCGGTTGGGGAATGGCGGTCATGGTCTTACTCCTGAATAAATGTCCCGGCGTGTGCCGGGAACAGATTTAATGCGTATTTTGCAAGGGTGCTTTTTGCCACGATAGCAGTTTTTTCCAGCGTGCCATAATGGGCACCGTGCAAATAATTCCTATGGCTAACAACCCGGTAGAGATAACCTCCAGCTGTTGCGCCGGGCGAAAGAGCATAACCACCAGCACAAAGATAATAAAGGCGATAACCAGCCAGGTCAGCCACGGATAAAGCCACATTTTCAGTTTAATTTCACCGCCTCGCGCCAGCAGAATTTTGCGCATCCGCAGTTGGGAAATCGCGATCACCAGATAAACCAACAGGGCGATGGCGCCGGAGCTGTCGATCAGGAATTTAAACACTTTGGCCGGGGCGTAATAGTTGACCACCACGGTGAGGAATGCCGCCCCCGTAGACAGCAACACCGCCACGTAAGGCGTTTTACTGCGGTTAGTTTTCCCCATAAAGGCGGGGGCATCGCCACGACGGCTCAGGGAATAGAGCATACGGGATGAGGTATACAGCGCGGAGTTCAGGCAACTGGTCACCGACAACAAAATGACGAAGTCCATGATCAACTTCGCGTGTGGGATATGCAATAACTCCAGTACCGAGCGGTAAGAACCCACTTCTTTTAGCCCCGGCATGTTCCATGGGATCAGTGCCACCACCACGAAAATGGAGCACAGATAGAAGATGGAGATACGCCAGATAACCGAGTTGGTGGCGCGGACGATGTGTTTATCCGGGGTATCGGACTCGGCGGCGGCGATGGTAACAATCTCTGCACCCATAAAGGAGAACATGGTGATCAGCATCGCGCTGAGTACGGCGCCAAAACCGTTCGGCATAAAGCCGCCCTGATCCCACAGGCGTGAAACGCCGCTAACCTCAGCATAAGGATAGAAACCGCTAATCGCCACCGCGCCGAGGACAATAAACGCCAGAATGGCAATCACTTTGCACAGCGCCAGCCAGAATTCGAATTCACCGTAATTTTTGACGCTCAGCAAATTACTGCCGGTTAATGCCAGCGTGATAACCAGAGAAAATAACCAGACAGGTATGCCTGGGATCCAGGAATGCAGAATGATGGCGGCAATATTGGCCTCCAGTGGGATAACCAACACCCAGAACCACCAGTACAACCAGCCGATGGTATAACCTGCCCATGGGCCAATGGCTTTATCGGCGTAGGTGGAGAAGGAGCCGGTATCCGGGGTGGCGACGGCCATTTCGGCCAGCATGCGCATAATCATCACCACCAACAGTCCGGCAAACAGATAAGCTAATAATACCGCGGGACCGGCTTCTGCAATCGCCACGCTTGAACCTACGAATAAACTCGCGCCGATAACCCCGGCAATAGACAGCATGGTGACGTGGCGTGATTTCAGCCCGCCCCCTAAATCATGTGATTGTGACACTTGCCCCATCTTGTAAACCTCTCGAAAGTATTTCACTTGGGAGAGCACCCCGGCATTCCCGCGCCGGGGCACGCGTATTATTGTTATTGACCCTATGTGCCGGATGGCGGCTCCGCCTTATCCGGCCTACGGATTGCTTTTTTGTATAGTTAGCCCTGCTTCGCCTCAGCAAAACACTGGGCGATGATATCCAGCCCCTGGCGAATTTGCGCATCTTCAATGGTCAGCGGGACAAGGATGCGCAACACGTTGTAGTAAGGCCCGCAGGAGAGCAGGATCAGCCCTTTATCACGCGCGCGCGCCACCACTTCCGCGGTTAGCTTGGCGTCTGGTTTCGTATGGTCGCCGTCTTCGAACAGTTCGATGGCGATCATCGCCCCCAGCCCACGCACGTCGCCAATTTCGCGATGCGTTTCGGCGATAGCCAGCAGGCCTTCGCGCAGGGTTTGCCCCAGTTCGTTGGCCTTTTGCAGCAGATTTTCCTGCTCGAAAATGTTCAGCACCGCCAGCGCGGCGGCACAGGCAATCGGGTTACCGGCATAGGTACCGCCCAGGCCCCCCGGCGGGATAGCGTCCATGACGTCGGCGCGACCGGTTACCCCTGCCAGCGGGAAGCCGCCAGCGATAGATTTGGCGAAGGTGGTAAGATCGGGCGCAACGCCCATCTGCTCCATGGCGAACAGCGTACCGGTGCGGCCCGCGCCGCTCTGCACTTCATCGGCAATCAGCATGATCCCGTGTTCGTCACAAATGGCGCGCAGACGCTGCATAAATGCTGGGGTGACCGCGTAAAAACCGCCTTCGCCCTGGACGGGTTCAATGACGATGGCGGCAACGTCTTCCGGCGCGGCATCATTTTTGAAGATGCGGTGAATACTGGCGATAGCATCATCTTCACTGATGCCATGCAGCGGGCAAGGAAAAAGTGCGCGATAAACATGGCCCGGCATCAGCCCCATTCCGGCGGAGTACGGGTTGACTTTCCCGGTCAGCGACAGGGTGTAGTGGGTACGGCCATGATAAGCGCCGCTGAAGGCGATCGTACCTGTACGTTTGGTGGCGGCGCGGGCAATTTTCACCGCGTTTTCCACGGCTTCAGAACCGGTGGTCACCAGCAGGGTTTTCTTGGCGAAATCGCCCGGCACTTTCTTGTTCATGATTTCGCACAGCTCCAGGTAGGGCTCATAGGCCAGCACCTGGAAGCAGGTATGCGACAGTTTTTTCAACTGCGCTTCTACCGCAGAGACAATCTGCGGGTGCAGGTGACCGGTATTCAGCACCGCAATACCGCCAGCAAAATCGAGGAATTCGCGGCCTTCAACGTCCCAGACCCGGCAGTTTTCTGCCCGCTCGGCAAAAATAGGGTGGATCTGTCCTACGCCACGGGGAACGGCGTTGCTGCGACGTTGCATGAGTTCTTTGTTGGTGCTCATCAGGTGTTCTCCAGTATTTGTTTTATTAAAGGCCGATACACATATATTTGATTTCTAAGTAGTCTTCGATTCCGTATTTCGATCCTTCACGGCCAAGACCGGAGGCTTTGATCCCACCAAATGGGGCGACTTCGTTGGAGATGATGCCGGTGTTAATCCCGACGATGCCGTACTCCAGCGCTTCGCCAACGCGGAAGACGCGGCTTAAATCACGGGCGTAGAAATAGGCTGCCAGGCCAAACTCGGTGTCATTGGCCTGGGCGATGACGTCAGCTTCGTCTTTAAAGCGAAACAGCGGCGCCAGCGGGCCGAATGTCTCTTCTTTGGCAACCTTCGCGTTGGCAGGTACATCGACCAGAATGGTGGGCTGGAAGAAGTTCCCGCCCAGCGCATGAGGTTTACCGCCAGCGATAATGCGTGCGCCTTTATCCAGGGCATCGGCGATGTGCTCCTGCACTTTGGCGACCGCTTTCTCGTCGATCAGCGGCCCGGTGGTGACATCTGGTTGCAGACCATCACCGAGGCGCAGCTTGCTCACCGCCTGCTCGAGTTTTTCGGCAAACTGGTCATATACGCCGTCCTGCACGTACAGACGGTTGGCGCAGACGCAGGTTTGCCCCGCGTTACGGAACTTCGACGCCAGCGCGCCTTCCACGGCTTTGTCGAGATCGGCATCATCAAAGACGATAAACGGCGCATTGCCGCCCAGCTCCAGCGACACCTTCTTGATGTCTTTGGCACACTGTTCCATCAACTGACGGCCAATTTCGGTGGAGCCGGTAAATGACAGTTTGCGCACCAGCGGATTGCCGGTCAGTTCGTTGCCGACCGCGCTTGCTGAACCGGTCACCACGCTGAATACGCCAGCCGGGATGCCGGCGCGATTAGCCAGCTCTGCCAGCGCCAGTGCGGAATAGGGGGTCTGGCTGGCCGGTTTAAGCACCATGGTGCAACCCGCCGCCAGTGCCGGACCGGCTTTGCGAGTGATCATCGCCGCCGGGAAGTTCCACGGCGTAATCGCGGCGGTAACGCCGATTGGCTGCTTGATGACGATCAGACGCTTATCAGCCTGATGGCCGGGGATCGTGTCGCCATAAATGCGTTTGCCCTCTTCGGCAAACCACTCAATAAATGAGGCGGCATAGGTGATTTCGCCTTTGGCTTCCGCCAGCGGCTTACCCTGTTCCAGGGTCATCAGACGAGCAAGATCGTCCTGATGTTCAATCATCAGGTTGAACCAGCGACGCAGAATATTGGCCCGTTCTTTGGCGGTCAGCGCACGCCAGGCGGGTAGAGCGCGGTTCGCGGCGTTAATGGCTTCACGGGTTTCATCCGCCCCCATTTTCGGTACGCTACCCAATTGCTGACCATTGGCGGGATTCGTTACTGCGATGGTCTCGCCGTTGTTGGCGTCACGCCAGTTGCCGTCAATCAACGCCTGTTGGCGAAATAAGGTTGGATCGTTTAGTTGCATAATTACTTCCTGTCTTAATCATGTTAACGGGTGAATGCGGCGTGTAATGTCTCCACGCTACGTGCCGCACGCAGCGTGCGTCCGGGATTACTCTGGCTCTCCAGCAGCGCATGTACTTTGCCGACAATATGCGCACCGATAGGGAGCGCTGACGTTGCTGCCGGAGAAGGGGCGTTGCAGGTATGAATGGAGCGTGGCGTAGTGACAAACAAGAAATCGTCGATCAGCTTGCCGTCCGGCGACACCGCCTGCGCCCGCACGCCCGCAGGCCACGGTTGCAGATCTTTCTGCGTCAGACTCGGACAGTACTTTTGCACCAGCCGTAGATAGCCGCTTTTGCACAGCGAATTTTTCATTTCGCCAAGCCCGGAGCGCAGGTTGTTTTGCAGCACGCGGCGGATGCCGGAAGAGCCGAAGATCTCCAGCGTATCACTGAGTGAGAAATCACGTTTACGGTAACCTTCGCGTTTAAATGCCAGTACCGCGTTGGGGCCCACCGTGACGCTGCCATCAATCATGCGGGTGAGATGCACACCGAGAAACGGCATCGCCGGATCGGGGATCGGGTAGATCAGATGATTGACTATCTGGTTATGTTCTGACGCCAGACGGAAGTATTCGCCACGGAACGGACAGATGATAAAACCGGGTTCAACGCCGAGCATTTTCACCAGTCGATCGGCCATCAGGCCGGAACAGCTTATCAGCGTTGCGCCTTCATATTCGTGCCCCTGACGGGTATGGACGATCACGCCCGCGGCGTGTTCTCTCAGCGCGCTGACCTCGGCGTTGTAAATAATCTCACCGCCTTTGGCCTGGAAAATCTTCGCCATCGCGGCGGTTACTTCGCGGTAGCTGACGATCCCGCTCGACGGGACAAAAATGCCGCCCAGCCCGGTAATGTTGGGTTCACGCTCGCGTAGCTCCTGCGCATTCAGCCATTCGCGTTCCAGGCCGTTAGCAGCGGTGCGATCCCATAGCGCGCGCATACGCTCCATTTCCAGAGCGGAGGTGGCAACCAGCATTTTTCCGCAGACGTCGTAGCGGATGCCGTTTTGGTCGCAAAAGGCTTTGGTGGCGCGATTTCCGGCCAGGCAAAACTGCGCCTTCAGGCTGCCGGGCGTGTAATAAACCCCGGCATGAATCACGCCGCTGTTATGGCCCGTCTGGTGACAGGCCGGGCCGGACTCTTTTTCCAGCAGCGCGATTCTGGCGTCCGGATAGACATCAATCAGTTGCATGGCGGTCGACATGCCGATAATGCCGCCGCCAATAATCACAAAATCATACATCCGCTTTTTTCCTTCGCCCTTACTGATGGGTCTGGTAGTGGTTGCTCGCGTAAGCGAAATAACCACGCTGGCGCATCAGTTCGCGGCGCAGGTCAGGATGCGAGGTGAAGCGATCGCGGCCGTGCAGCCAGAACAGGTTGTTGATCAGCAAGAATTTACCCACGGGAACCGGAACGGAAATAATGTTCTTGCTGGTTTCCAGCGCATCGGACAAGTCGCTCAGCCAGACGCCTTCTTCATAGTCTTTCGGCTGGACGAACTGGTCGATGTAGCGCATTACCGGGCGGCCCTGCTGGTCAACGTCAAATACCGGATGGAACACATCCTTGCTGACGTTTTTGCTTGGCGGCGCGGCAAAGCGCATCGCGCGACGCGCCAGCGGATGGGTAAAGTACTGCTCCAGATGTTCCCAGTCGTCGAGGTGCAGCAGCAGCGAGTTACCGCCGGTCATGTTCTGCTCGTCGATCTTCATCATCAGCACGTAATCGGTGATTTCTTCAAGGTAGGTTCCGTCGTTATGTAGCTCCATAACACGGTGCGGCTGGCGCAGATAGCTGTCTGAGTTATCGACGTTTTTCACCACAAAACGGGCATAGTATTGACCGCTCATCGCATCAAAATTGGAGCGTCCGATCAGATGCGCGACCGCCGTCGCCAGTTTGACCATTTCTTCTGCCTGGGCCACATCATCCACGCCGACGGCGTTAATCAGCAGCGCGCCTTCGGCACGATCGAGCAGCGTTTTCAGCAGCAGGGGCTGCAACTGGTTGCCGCACAAATCATCGAGGATCTTGCCCACTTTGAAGCGCAGGAAAGATTTGTATTCCAGGGCCTGCACCGGCCACTGCGCGACGGCCTGTAGAAATTGCTCAGTGGTCTCGGCAGAAAAAGTCAGCTCCAGCAGACGTGGAGACTGGACTGATGGTTTCAGTGTGAAACCTCTGTAGTGCTGGGCTGGATCTTCAGCGTTCGGTTGTACGGCAGTCAGTGCGTTCATCAAATCGATCCTCTCAGTAGATTGTCAGGGAGATATGGCGCAGCTCGTTTCGTAGCCATAAATTAAAAATATCTACATTTTTGAAAAACGCGCACACAATGAGCTTGTTTGTTTCTTATTTGTGATCAAAAACAACAATTATTTAACATTGCAAAAGGTGAGGATTTAGAGGCTGGATGGATACTGAGTGGCTATTTCAGGGGCAAAAGCCCCTGATTTTAAAGAGGAAGATAAGGTGTATTAATGTTCCAGGGCGATGGCGCAGACGTGTTCCACATGAGTCAGATCGTGATATAAGTCGGGCAAGGTCATCTTTTGACGAATTACGATTTTGAGATTAACTTCAATTTTGCCCTTCTTGATATCTCTGATAGTGATGTTTTCGATAATGTTTTTCTGTTGATGAATGCGGGTTATCAGACTTTCCACAGCGTTTCGTTCATCAAGAATAACCCGCACTTTCACTTTTCCGGGAAACTGGTTTCTGGTCTGTAAGAAGATAATGAATGGGCTTAGTTTGATCGCTAATAAAAATAAAGCCGTGGCAAAAACAGCATGAAAATAAAAACCGGCTCCGCAGGTGATTCCCACCCCTGCAGATGCCCAGACAATTGCCGCAGTCGTGAGACCAGAGATAGCATCGTCATGTCGGTGCAGAATGACTCCCGCACCGAGAAAACCAACGCCGCTGATAATCTGCGCCGCCAGGCGCATAGGATCGCTACGGATATTCATCGAAATTTCTGCATAGTATTCAGCAGATTGTATTGATACGACAGTTAATACACAGCTGGCTACGGATAAAATAACGCAGGTTTTGAAGCCGACCGGTTTCCCTTTCGATTCTCTTTCCAGGCCAATAATGCCACCCAGAATAAATGCAATACTGATTTTGATGATCGTAGTTAAAGGCAACAATCCTTGCTCATTGATGATGGCGGCCAGATTATTCATGCAATTACCTTAATGAGAGAGTCTTTAACGATCAGGAGTTTGCTTTTTTCAATGTGAGGTCCGTTTTGCGTTTCGAAATATCGTCCCGGAAGAAAATCAGGAAGAATACGCTGACCACTGCGGCAACGCCTGCTGAAACTAGCCAGAATGTTTCCCATTGTGGCAACGCCTCTGGACCTTGTTCCGTCACGGTGTTGTTAAAGATTTGCCCGCATACGGTGGAGGCAAATAGCAGACCAACGCCGTTGGAGACGATAAATCGCAAGCTTTGGGCTTGTGCTTTAATCTCTGGCGCTGCTTTACGGTCAACATAAATGTCGCCCACGGTAAAGAAAAAGTCCCAGCAGAATCCTTGTAACATCAGGCCGATCAGCACAAACATCATGTTGGCATCCAGCGAAGCATTAGCAAATAATAGTGTGCGGATGATCCAGCAGACGGCGCCTAACATCAGCGTGATTTTGAAGCCAGCTTTCAGTAAGAAGAACGACAGCAGGAACATGAAAATGACTTCACAGGCGATGCCAACCTGCATCATTGAGGCGGCGTTATCGAATCCAAGCGCTTTTAAAAAGACCGGGATATAGGCGGAATAAGCCGTTTTGGGGATCATCAGGACAAAAATACTGAGCATCAAAACCGAGAAGCTGCGGTCTTTGAAGAGCGCCAGAGCATCCAGACATAACAGATCGCGAAGCGTAAACACGCTTCCTTTTGCTTTCGGTGGGGTATTTGGCAACGTAAAACAGTACAGGCCGAGAACAACACCGGAGGCCGACGCAATATACCAGGTGATGGTATTTCCAGAATAACCCATTTCACCAATGATAAAGCCGATGACCATAAAGCCAAATGTGCCGAATACACGAATAAATGGGAAGTATTTTACCCCGTTAATGTGGCTGAAACTGATACTGTTCGCCAGCGCAGTTGTTGGATAAAACAGCAGACCAACCAGGAAAATCATGGTTAACGTCATACCTGTGTTTTGCGCCTCAATAAATTGCGGAACAAACAACAGTACACCAGCATTAATTAAATGCAGGATCGCCATGACTTTTTGTGACGCAAAGAAGCGGTCGGCGACCATGCCAATAAATAGCGGGGAAAGAATAGTCGCCAGGCCAAGCAAAGCATAGGATGAGCCAATAATTGTCGCCATACCATAGGTGCTCAATACCAGCCCCATGGTCATATTCCAGGCACCCTGCATGAAATATTGTATGAACATCATAATCAACAGGCGTGGTGTTTTATTAAGGTCCATATTGCATATCCTTACTGGTTGATGCTCAGGTTAAGCCCGTCCCAGGCGACAAGAATGTTCTCTTTGTCGCATGCCGCAACGAGATCGTCGTGCAGCAGACCTCCGCTGTGTGATATATGCGAGACGATAAGTTGGCTATTTTTCTCAAGGCAACCGAGTTCCGCAAGCCTGTCTCTGGCGGCGAAGACGGTTTCCAGACTCATGTGGTTATTTGTACGATTATCACCATTAAAACCGTAGGTGCACTCCAGGACAGCCAGATCGATTTTTTTCCCTTTCAGCCACTGCCATGTGAGCTCAGGAAACCAGCCTGAATCATGTCCGTAGAAAATTGACTGGCCTTCTTTTTCAATAAACCAGGTATAACAAAGCTCCCACTTGGCATGGTTAGCCAGCAGCGGAGTGATGCGGTATCCGCGAGTTTCAACGGTCACGAAGGGCACCAGGCAATGAAAAGCAAATCTTTCAGCGCTGTAGCCTGGTAACACTTCCGCAGCACCGTTAATTGCACGGTCATTACCAAAAATGTGCAACGGATGAGTAATTTCAAATCCATACCCTTCCATACGGCTAAAAAGATCGCCGACGTTGAAATGATCGGGATGAGTATGTGTGAACAATAGCGATCTGATCTCTGTTGCATCCAGGCCATCTCGCAGCAGTTGTTGGCTGAATTCAGGCGCCACGTCAATGAGCAGTTCATCGTCGATAATCGCTGAAGAGTGTGTGCGTAAGTCTTTACTTTTACGAATGCGGGCTTGCTGGCAGTGCTCACAACGGCAAAAAGGATTGGGGATCCCTTCAGATGCAGCGGTACCCAGAAAATGAATCTTCATGTTTCCCTCTTAATGACAAATGTGATTGTTGTTTTTTTAGACGTTTATGTAATAAAACGTAATTGGAACGTGTCAATTATGGTTCCAGTATTTTATATGAACAACGATCTTTTGCCTCAGAAGTGATCCTCTTCAAAAATTATAAAATTTATACATATATTTCATTGTGTTAATGTTTTTACGTGAATGAGGTGTGTCTATCGATAGCGTCAGGCTTTTATTATGACATGCTTATAAAATGCACTTTTTAATATTGTAACGTTCAAATTTTAGTGCTGAAGATAGTTTCCTGATGAGCGCCGTGCTAGCATCAAAGCATCAGGGGAAGGATGTAAAAATGCCAACTATCAAAGACATAGCAAGAATTGCCGGTGTGTCGCATGGGACTGTCTCGAATGTGCTCAATGGCAGAGGGAATGTAAG
>NZ_JAHLQZ010000054.1:0-24058 GCF_018919505.1 Citrobacter sp. S55_ASV_140 | reverse complement strand
GGTTGAGTCAGGTATTACCTGATTTTGGTCGTGTAAGGTACAAAAAAAACGGTCCCGAAAAGGGACCGTTTATAGTCAGACTAAAACTTTTCTGAAGGAATTAAGCGGATTTCTTCGCTTTTTTCTCAGCTTTCGGTGCAGCTACTGCTTCAGCCTTAGCGGTGGTTTCACCTTCGCTGTACTCACGGCCGTAGTAGGTATCCAGCAGAATCTGCTTCAGCTCAGCAATCAGCGGATAACGCGGGTTAGCACCAGTACACTGGTCGTCAAACGCATCTTCAGACAGTTTGTCAACGTGTGCCAGGAAGTCAGCTTCCTGCACGCCAGCTTCACGGATAGACTTAGGAATACCCAGTTCAGCTTTGATTTCGTCCAGCCAGCCCAGCAGTTTCTGGATTTTCGCGGCAGTACGGTCGCCCGGTGCGCTCAGACCCAGGTGGTCGGCGATTTCAGCATAGCGACGACGCGCCTGCGGACGGTCGTACTGGCTGAATGCTGTCTGTTTGGTCGGGTTGTCGTTCGCGTTGTAACGAATAACGTTGCTGATCAGCAGGGCGTTCGCCAAACCGTGAGGAATGTGGAACTGAGAACCCAGCTTGTGCGCCATGGAGTGACATACACCCAGGAAGGCGTTCGCAAACGCGATACCGGCGATGGTCGCTGCACTGTGTACACGCTCACGGGCTACCGGGTTCTTGGAACCTTCGTGGTAGGACGCTGGCAGGTTTTCTTTCAGCAGTTTCAGCGCCTGCAGAGCCTGACCGTCAGAGAACTCAGAAGCCAGTACGGAAACGTAAGCTTCCAGAGCGTGAGTAACGGCATCCAGACCACCGAACGCACACAGGGACTTCGGCATATCCATCACCAGGTTGGCATCGACAATCGCCATATCCGGGGTCAGGGCGTAGTCAGCCAGCGGATATTTCTGACCGGTTGCATCGTCGGTCACAACCGCAAACGGTGTTACTTCAGAACCGGTACCGGAAGTGGTGGTGACGGCGATCATTTTCGCTTTCACGCCCATTTTCGGGAACTTGTAGATACGTTTACGGATATCCATAAAGCGCAGCGCCAGTTCTTCGAAGTGGGTTTCCGGGTGTTCGTACATAACCCACATAATTTTCGCGGCGTCCATCGGGGAACCACCACCCAGCGCGATAATCACGTCTGGTTTGAAGGAGTTAGCCAGCTCAGCGCCTTTACGAACAACGGTCAGAGTCGGGTCAGCTTCAACTTCAAAGAACACTTCGGTTTCAACGCCAGCCGCTTTCAGAACAGAGGTGATCTGGTCAGCATAGCCATTGTTAAACAGGAAGCGGTCGGTCACGATCAGCGCACGTTTGTGACCATCAGTAATCACTTCATCCAGCGCGATTGGCAGAGAGCCACGACGGAAGTAGATAGATTTCGGAAGTTTGTGCCACAACATGTTTTCAGCTCGCTTAGCAACGGTTTTCTTGTTGATCAGGTGCTTAGGACCAACGTTTTCAGAGATGGAGTTACCACCCCAGGAACCACAACCCAGAGTCAGGGAAGGTGCGAGTTTGAAGTTGTACAGGTCACCGATACCACCCTGAGAAGCAGGGGTGTTGATCAGGATACGCGCGGTTTTCATCATCTGACCGAAGTAAGCAACGCGTTCTGGCTGGTTATCCTGGTCGGTGTACAGGCAAGAGGTATGACCGATACCGCCCATCGCAACCAGTTTTTCAGCTTTGTCCACTGCGTCTTCGAAGTCTTTCGCACGATACATAGCCAGCGTCGGAGACAGTTTTTCGTGAGCAAACGGTTCGCTTTCGTCAACAACCTTAACTTCACCAATCAGAATCTTAGTGGTTTCTGGTACGGAGAAGCCTGCCAGTTCAGCAATTTTGTAGGCTGGCTGACCAACGATAGCGGCGTTCAGCGCGCCATTTTTCAGGATCACGTCCTGAACAGCTTTCAGCTCTTTGCCCTGCAGCAGGTAGCCGCCGTGAGTGGCGAAACGCTCACGTACTGCGTCGTATACAGAGTCAACCACGACAACAGACTGTTCAGAAGCACAGATTACGCCGTTATCGAAGGTTTTAGACATCAGAACAGATGCAACAGCACGTTTGATATCAGCGGTTTCGTCGATAACAACAGGGGTGTTACCTGCGCCTACGCCGATTGCCGGTTTACCGGAGCTGTATGCCGCTTTAACCATGCCTGGACCACCGGTCGCAAGGATCAGGTTGATGTCCGGGTGGTGCATCAGCGCGTTAGACAGTTCTACGGAAGGTTGATCGATCCAGCCGATCAAGTCTTTCGGCGCGCCAGCAGCGATTGCCGCCTGCAGAACGATGTCAGCAGCTTTGTTAGTGGCATCTTTAGCACGCGGATGCGGAGAGAAGATGATAGCGTTACGGGTCTTCAGGCTGATCAGAGATTTGAAGATAGCAGTAGAAGTCGGGTTAGTGGTTGGAACGATACCGCAGATGATACCAATCGGTTCAGCAATAGTAATGGTACCGAAAGTGTCGTCTTCAGACAGCACTCCACAGGTTTTTTCATCTTTGTAAGCGTTGTAAATGTATTCAGAAGCAAAGTGGTTTTTAATCACTTTATCTTCGACAATGCCCATGCCAGATTCGGCAACGGCCATTTTCGCGAGAGGGATTCGAGCGTCTGCGGCAGCCAGAGCGGCGGCGCGGAAGATTTTGTCAACCTGTTCTTGAGTGAAACTGGCATATTCACGCTGGGCTTTTTTTACGCGCTCTACAAGTGCGTTAAGTTCAGCGACATTAGTAACAGCCATAATGCTCTCCTGATAATGTTAAACTTTTTTAGTAAATCATCTGCTCGATACGAGAGTATAGACAGACCGACGAAAATTTGTGTAACGGTTTGAAAATCAAACGGTTAATTAACGTCCACTTTACCTTGATTTACTAAAAGAGCTTATACGCAAGCGCCAGATAACTTTTACGCTTTACCTCCAGGGGACGTAAGCAAGGTTACTCACTTCTGAGTAGTAATTGCGTGATCTGGATCAAGATTTCGCAAAGCTGACACCTTTCAGCAGGCCCTTTTAGCGTTTCTCGGTAAGTGTTAAAAAATTGAGGTGATGAATGCTAATCACATTAGCATATTTAATACATATTAATAACACTAAGTATTAGTAGCGTATTTACGTAGATATACGCAGATAGAAGGTGAAGTATGCTGACAAAAGGCGTATCTTCAGCGCGGATTTTTCCAATTTTTATGACTCATTTTATCCGGCTAACGCTTCGGAGCTAACCGTGATCCAAACGCTATTTGATTTTCCTGTTTATTTTAAATTTTTTATTGGGTTATTTGCCCTGGTTAACCCGGTAGGGATCATCCCGGTCTTTATCAGTATGACCAGCTACCAAACTGCGGCTGCGCGAAACAAAACCAATCTCACGGCAAACCTGTCGGTCGCTATCATCCTGTGGACTTCGCTGTTCCTGGGCGACGGTATCCTGCAACTTTTCGGTATCTCTATAGATTCGTTCAGGATTGCCGGCGGTATTCTGGTTGTGACTATCGCGATGTCGATGATTAGTGGCAAACTTGGCGAAGATAAGCAGAACAAACAGGAAAAATCAGAAACCGCCATTCGTGAAAGCATTGGCGTGGTGCCATTGGCATTGCCCCTGATGGCGGGACCGGGGGCAATTAGCTCGACCATCGTTTGGGGGACGCGTTACCACAGTGCGATTAATCTGTTTGGCTTTTTTATCGCGATTGCGTTGTTTGCCTTGTGTTGTTGGGGGCTATTTCGCATGGCGCCGTGGTTAGTGCGCTTGCTGGGGCAAACGGGGATCAACGTCATTACGCGTATTATGGGGCTGTTACTCATGGCCTTAGGGATTGAATTCATTGTTACTGGTATCAAATCCATTTTCCCCGGTTTGCTTGCCTGATATTCCTTCTTCAGTATAAACGGAGCCGCTGTTGGCTCCGTTTCCTTTCATTATCAGTAAAACTTCTCACTAAAGTTGATAATCAGCATAACAGTAATGAAAAATGCTGATGGTTAACGATTTAGTTATTCATTGATTTTATGGATATAACCCTCAGCGCTGCGTCAGAGGGAGCACGATATTGCTGTTATTTTATTAACATCATACTCTGGGGCTTGCTGTGGGATTATCGAAATGTTATTAGTTATTTCAGCGTTTTTTTTAGATGAATGTGCTAATTAATAATCAATTGTTAAATTTATGTGCATTTTGGCATCGTGTTGATACCGGACAGGGACGTCAACTATGCCCATCAGGCAATTCATTGATTATTAATGTTTTATTGCCATGAATTTTCATTCGTAAGCCTTTTCCAGTGAGATTTATTTCTAATAAAAGAGAATTGGTTAACAAATTTGTAAAATGTATTGGCGGTGAAGAAACGCATTTGGTACTTTCCGGCCAGGTATTTTGCAGAAGAATTGACGTTGATGAGAATGATTTTCACTTGGTTTCTCTCAACAGGGTAATAGCGTGTTTCCGGCAGGGGAGACACGTAGATAATCGACGCAAGGCGGTCGTACGAATCGCCAGAATAAATAAAGTCGGTGATAGCAAGCAGTAAAACAATAAACCACCTGACGGCAGAAAATCTCCGGTGCCCTACAGGGATCCTGACAGGATTAACAGTCTGGTTAAAAAACCAGCCATAATAATGAGGGAGTACAAACACAATGACAAACATCACTAAAAAAAGTTTAGTAGCTGCGGGGATCCTCACTGCGCTAATCGCTGGAAATGTGGCCACGGCGGCAGTTGTGCCAGCGGGTGTGCAGCTTGCTGAAAAGCAGACTCTGGTGCGTAATAACGGTTCGGAAGTTCAGTCTCTCGACCCACATAAAATCGAAGGGGTGCCGGAATCCAACATTAACCGGGACCTGTTTGAAGGTTTATTAATCAGCGATGTCGATGGCAAACCATCGCCGGGCGTGGCTGAGAAATGGGACAATAAAGATTTTAAAGTCTGGACGTTCCATCTGCGTAAAGATGCTAAATGGTCTGACGGTACACCTGTTACTGCGCAAGATTTTGTGTACAGCTGGCAACGTTTGGCTAACCCAAATACCGCCTCACCGTACGCCAGTTATTTGCAGTACGGTCATATCGTCAATATTGATGACATTATCGCCGGTAAAAAGCCGGTCACCGATCTCGGTGTGAAAGCGATTGATGATCATACTTTTGAAGTAACCCTGAGCGAACCTGTTCCTTATTTCTACAAACTGCTCGTGCACTCTTCCGTTTCACCGGTTCCTAAAGCCGCCGTTGAAAAATACGGCGATAAGTGGACTCAGCCCGCCAACATTGTCACTAACGGTGCGTATAAACTGAAGGACTGGGTGGTTAACGAGCGCATTGTGCTTGAGCGTAATACCAACTACTGGGACAACGCCAAAACCGTTATTAACCAGGTGACCTACCTGCCAATTTCTTCTGAAGTGACTGACGTTAACCGCTATCGCAGCGGTGAAATCGACATGACCTATAACAACATGCCGATCGAGTTATTCCAGAAACTGAAAAAAGAGATCCCGAACGAAGTTCACGTTGACCCGTATCTGTGCACCTATTATTACGAAATCAACAACCAGAAAGCACCGTTCAACGATGTTCGTGTTCGTACCGCGCTGAAGCTGGCGATGGATCGTGACATCATCGTCAACAAAGTGAAAAACCAGGGCGACCTGCCTGCCTATAGCTTTACGCCTCCTTACACCGATGGCGCGAAACTGGTTGAGCCAGAGTGGTTCAAATGGTCACAGGAAAAACGTAATGAAGAAGCGAAGAAACTGCTGGCTGAAGCCGGTTATACCGCTGAAAAACCGTTGACCTTTGACCTGCTGTATAACACCTCAGACCTGCACAAGAAGCTGGCTATCGCCGCAGCTTCTATCTGGAAGAAAAATCTGGGCGCTAACGTCAAGCTGGAAAACCAGGAGTGGAAAACATTCCTCGATACGCGTCATCAGGGCAACTATGATGTTTCACGTGCGGGCTGGTGCGCGGATTACAACGAACCAACTTCCTTCCTGAATATGGTGCTGTCCGACAGCTCCAACAACACGGTTCACTATAAGAGCCCTGCATTTGACAAGCTGATTGCAGATACCCTGAAAGTGACAGATGAAGCGCAGCGCAGTGAGCTGTATTCGAAAGCGGAGCAGCAACTGGATAAAGATTCTGCGATTGTACCGGTTTATTACTATGTTAACGCCCGCCTGGTGAAACCATGGGTTGGCGGATACTCCGGTAAAGACCCGATGGATAATATCCATGTAAAAGACTTGTATATTATCAAGCATTAATGGCAAGACGTGGGGCAATCAATTTTGCCCCACAGTGTCTTTTTTCATCGCACTATTCACACCTCTTCGAATGAAAAGGGGGATACCCTAAATAATTCGAGCTGCAGGAAGGCGGCGACGCAACGAATCCCCGGAAGCTTACGAGTAGTAAGTGACCGGGGTGAGTGAGAAAGCCAACGCACCTGCGACTGGAAGTATGACGGGTATAAAGGCACACGCCGGAAGGTACGGGTTATGTTGAAATTCATATTACGTCGCTGTCTGGAAGCGATTCCGACGCTGTTTATTCTTATTACGATTTCATTCTTTATGATGCGCCTTGCGCCGGGAAGCCCATTCACCGGGGAACGCGCATTGCCGCCAGAAGTGCTGGCTAATATAGAAGCGAAATATCATCTCAACGATCCCATCTCCACACAGTATTTCAGCTACCTGAAACAACTGGCGCATGGCGATTTTGGGCCATCCTTTAAATATAAAGATTACACGGTTAACGACCTTGTCGCTTCAAGTTTTCCGGTGTCAGCGAAGCTTGGCGCAGCGGCCTTTATTCTGGCGGTGCTCGTCGGCGTTAGCGCAGGGGTGATCGCCGCGCTGAAGCAAAATACGCGCTGGGACTACACGGTAATGGGGGTCGCGATGACCGGGGTGGTTATCCCCAGTTTCGTCGTTGCTCCCTTATTGGTCATGATATTCGCCATAACGTTGAAATGGCTGCCCGGCGGTGGCTGGAACGGCGGGGCGTTGAAATTTATGATCCTGCCGATGGTGGCGTTATCGCTCGCCTATATCGCCAGTATTGCCCGTATTACCCGCGGCTCAATGATTGAAGTGCTGCACTCAAACTTTATTCGTACCGCGCGCGCCAAAGGGCTGCCGATGCGGCGGATTATTTTCCGCCATGCGTTAAAACCTGCGCTGCTACCCGTGCTGTCTTATATGGGACCGGCATTTGTCGGCATAATCACTGGTTCAATGGTCATTGAAACCATCTATGGTTTGCCGGGCATTGGGCAACTGTTCGTCAATGGTGCCTTAAATCGCGATTATTCGCTGGTCCTGAGTCTGACCATTCTGGTCGGTACGCTGACTATCGTGTTTAACGCGATTGTCGATGTGCTGTATGCCGTTATCGATCCGAAGATTCGTTACTGATACTGGAGCTCGCTATGATGTTAAGTAAGAAAAACAGCGAGGCGCTGGAGAATTTCAGTGAAAAGCTGGAGGTCGAAGGTCGCAGCCTGTGGCAGGACGCGCGTCGCCGATTTATGCATAACCGCGCGGCGGTGGCAAGCCTGGTGGTGCTGGTGATTATTGCGCTGTTTGTGACGCTGGCGCCAATGCTGTCGCAGTTTACCTACTTTGATACCGACTGGGGAATGATGTCCAGCGCGCCGGATATGGAGTCCGGGCACTACTTTGGCACCGACTCATCGGGTCGCGATCTGCTGGTGCGTGTGGCGATTGGCGGGCGCATCTCGCTGATGGTTGGCATTGCCGCCGCGTTGGTGGCGGTCGTGGTTGGCACGCTGTATGGTTCTTTGTCGGGTTATCTCGGCGGTAAAATCGACTCGGTAATGATGCGCCTGCTGGAAATCCTCAACTCCTTCCCGTTCATGTTCTTCGTGATCCTGCTGGTGACCTTCTTTGGACAAAACATCCTGCTGATTTTTGTCGCTATCGGAATGGTTTCCTGGCTGGATATGGCGCGTATCGTGCGTGGACAAACGCTGAGTCTGAAGCGCAAAGAGTTTATTGAGGCGGCGCAAGTCGGCGGGGTGTCTACCGTGCGCATCGTTATCCGTCATATTGTGCCAAACGTATTGGGGGTTGTGGTGGTCTACGCCTCGTTGCTGGTGCCCAGCATGATCCTGTTTGAGTCTTTCCTGAGTTTTCTGGGATTAGGGACGCAGGAGCCGTTAAGTAGCTGGGGCGCATTGCTGAGTGATGGCGCCAACTCAATGGAAGTATCGCCATGGCTGTTGCTGTTCCCGGCCGGTTTCCTGGTGGTTACTTTGTTCTGTTTTAACTTTATTGGCGATGGCCTGCGTGATGCCCTCGACCCGAAAGACCGTTAAGGAGCGCCGCCATGAGCGTAATTGAGACCGCAACCGCGCCGCTCGCGCAACAACAGGCTAACGCACTGCTGAACGTTAAGGATCTGCGCGTGACGTTTGCCACCCCCGATGGCGATGTTACTGCAGTAAACGATTTAAACTTTTCCCTGCGAGCCGGAGAAACGTTGGGTATTGTGGGTGAGTCCGGTTCGGGCAAATCGCAAACGGCGTTTGCCCTGATGGGGCTGCTGGCGGCGAATGGCCGTATCGGAGGTTCCGCTACGTTTAACGGGCGTGAAATATTGAATTTACCGGAGCACGAGCTGAACAAACTGCGCGCCGAGCAAATCTCAATGATTTTTCAGGATCCGATGACCTCTCTGAATCCGTACATGCGGGTCGGAGAGCAACTGATGGAAGTTCTCATGCTGCACAAAGGCATGAGTAAAGCAGAAGCGTTTGAAGAGTCAGTAAAAATGCTGGATGCGGTGAAAATGCCGGAAGCGCGCAAGCGCATGAAAATGTATCCGCATGAATTCTCTGGCGGAATGCGTCAGCGCGTAATGATCGCCATGGCGCTGCTGTGCAGACCAAAATTATTGATCGCCGATGAGCCGACTACCGCGCTCGATGTTACGGTACAGGCGCAAATTATGACGCTGCTGAATGAACTGAAAAGTGAATTTAACACCGCAATTATCATGATCACCCACGATCTGGGGGTTGTCGCCGGTATTTGTGACAAAGTGCTGGTGATGTACGCCGGACGAACCATGGAATATGGCAGTGCACGGGATGTCTTTTATAAGCCCGTTCATCCGTATTCAATTGGTTTGCTGAATGCCGTACCGCGTCTGGACGCCGAAGGGGAAGAGATGTTGACTATCCCGGGCAACCCGCCGAACCTGCTGCGTCTGCCAAAAGGCTGTCCGTTCCAGCCGCGCTGCCCGCATGCGATGGAAATCTGTAGCAGTGCCCCACCACTGGAGGAATTTAGTCCGGGCCGTCTGCGCGCCTGCTTTAAACCGGTGGAGGAACTGGTATGAATACGGTCACCGAACAACGAAAAGTACTCCTTGAAATTGCCGATCTCAAAGTCCATTTCGACATTAAGGATGGTAAGCAGTGGTTCTGGCAACCGTCGAAATCCCTGAAAGCGGTTGATGGCGTCACCCTGCGATTGTATGAAGGTGAAACCCTTGGCGTGGTGGGGGAATCCGGCTGCGGAAAATCGACCTTTGCCCGGGCGATTATCGGTCTGGTGAAAGCTACTGATGGAAAGGTCGCCTGGCTGGGGAAAGATTTGTTGGGTATGAAACCTGATGAATGGCGTGAGGTGCGCAGTGATATTCAGATGATTTTCCAGGATCCGCTGGCGTCATTAAATCCGCGTATGACTATTGGTGAAATTATTGCTGAGCCGCTGCGGACTTATCATCCGAAACTGCCGGGGCAGGAAGTCCGTGACCGCGTGAAGGCAATGATGATGAAGGTTGGGTTGCTGCCAAACCTGATTAACCGTTACCCGCATGAGTTTTCCGGCGGCCAATGTCAGCGTATCGGTATTGCCCGCGCGCTGATTCTCGAACCGAAACTGATTATCTGTGATGAACCGGTTTCTGCGCTGGACGTATCCATTCAGGCCCAGGTCGTCAACCTCCTGCAGCAGCTACAGCGTGAAATGGGGCTGTCATTAATTTTCATTGCCCACGACCTGGCGGTGGTTAAGCATATCTCCGATCGCGTACTGGTGATGTATCTCGGACACGCAGTGGAATTAGGCACCTATGACGAGGTGTACCATAATCCGCTGCACCCCTATACCAAAGCGCTAATGTCTGCTGTGCCGATCCCCGATCCGGATATGGAAAGGAACAAAGTTATCCAGTTGCTGGAAGGCGAGTTGCCGTCGCCGATTAATCCTCCTTCGGGCTGTGTGTTCCGTACGCGCTGCCCGATTGCCGGACCAGAGTGTGCAAAAACACGCCCGGTACTCGAAGGCAGTTTTCGACACGCCGTTTCCTGCCTGAAAGTAGACCCGCTATAATCGAGAGGGCTGATAAAGGTCAGCCCTTCTTTTTGGTGAGGTATTTGTGTCTGGCTTAGTTTCTTCTGTTCGCCGTACGCTTTATCGTACATTATTTGATTTAGACACACGCTCGGGGCGCCGTTTTGAAGGTATGTGCGCACTGTTCGCGCTGCTCAGCGTGATTGTTATCTTCGTTGAGTCCGGGGTCGGGACGCAATACCATTTGACCTTTGAGGAGTGGCGCGTATTTGTCTGGCTGGAAGTCTTTATCACTCTGGTCTTTACTCTCGAATATCTGTTGCGATTATGCTGCTGGGCTAATCCCGCTAAATATGTATTTAGCTTCTGGGGGATTATTGATCTTGCCACCATTCTGCCACTGTATGTGATGTGGTTATGGCCGGAAATCAGTCTGAGTTATGTTTTCGCCTGGCGGGCGATGCGTGTCCTGCGTGTCCTGCGAATTCTCAAACTGCTGCGCTTTATGCCTTCTCTGCGTATATTCTGGAGCGCAATAAAAAGCGCCCGGCATCAGCTAATCTTGTTCTATTCATTTATTGCCATTCTGATGATTGTATTCGGCGCGCTAATGTATCTGATTGAAGGACCTAAATATGGTTTTAGTACGCTGAATGCATCAGTGTATTGGGCCATCGTCACGGTAACCACCGTCGGCTATGGCGATATCACTCCCCACACGCCGCTCGGGCGCATGGTAGCGTCAGTGCTGATTTTGATCGGTTATTCCGTGATTGCGATCCCGACAGGTTTGATAACGACGCATATGAGCAGTGCGTTCCAGCATCGGCAGAATCAGCGTAAATGTCCGCAGTGTCAGCAAAGTCAGCATGAGCACAGCGCGCAGTTTTGTAACCGGTGCGGAAGCAAATTACCGGGCTAAAAGTAAAAAGCTGCGAGAGCAGCTTTTTTTAATTATTCGCGCCAGAGAATGTGGCAGAGCTTGTGGTCTTTTTCGCGACACAACAGAACGCGGGCAAAAATATCGTTAATCTCGCCGTCTTCTGTATCTGCCAGACCAATCACCACTTCGGCAAAGAAGTCAGGATTCAGGTCAAAATCGACGTGTTCCTGCCAGTCCTCTGCCGGGTCAAATAATTCTGCACCGCCGCGCTCTTCAAACTGCAAATTGAACAGAATGATATCTGCCGGATCGAGGTTGTCCGCAGCCAGTTCGAGAAAAATATCGTAAGCCTGCTCAAGCGTTTCGTCTTCGGTCAGGCGGTTGTTCAAATCCATATCCATAATGACTACCTGTTTACTGTCTGATTGGCACGTTTTACAGCAACGGGCTAAAGAAGTAAAACAGTCGCTCGGCAATCCGCTGCCAGAGTGGTCGTTTTACCCACAAACGAGCGTCAAGAAGGCGTGAACGAGAAATATAATCATCCTGCACTGCTGCGAGGTCGCCCCCGAATCCTGCGTCATCAATAACCAGCGTGATTTCAAAATTCAGCCACAAACTGCGCATATCCAGGTTAACGGTACCGACCAGGCTCAGTTCGCCATCAACCAGTACGCTCTTGGTGTGCAGCAAGCCGCCTTCGAACTGATATATTTTGACGCCCGCAGCCAGCAGTTCGGTGAAAAATGCCCGGCTTGCCCAGCCAACCAGCAGGGAATCATTCTTACGCGGAAGAATGATACTGACGTCGACCCCACGCTGTGCGGCCGTACAGATCGCATGCAGTAAATCATCGCTGGGGACGAAATAGGGCGTGGTCATAATTAAATATTCACGCGCCGAATAAGCAGCAGTTAATAGCGCCTGATGGATCAAATCTTCAGGGAAACCTGGTCCCGACGCGATAGTGTGAATGGTGTGACCGCTGGCCTGCTCAAACGGCATGATATTGACATCCGGCGGCGGGGGTAAAATGCGTTTCCCGGTTTCAATTTCCCAGTCGCAGGAATAGACGATGCCCATCGCGGTGGCAACAGGTCCTTCCATTCTCGCCATTAAATCGACCCATTGACCCACGCCCGCATCCTGCTTAAAGAAGCGCGGGTCGACCATGTTCATGCTGCCGGTATAAGCAATATAGTTGTCGATCATCACCATCTTACGGTGTTGGCGCAGGTCCATCCGGCGCAAAAACACACGCATCAGGTTAACCTTGAGGGCTTCGACGACTTCAATACCCGCGTTACGCATCATCGCCGCCCACGGGCTGCGGAAGAATGCCACGCTGCCCGCAGAGTCCAGCATCAGGCGGCAGTGAACGCCTCTTCTGGCGGCCGCCATTAACGACTCGGCAACCTGATCGGCCATACCTCCCGGTTGCCAGATGTAGAACACCATCTCGATATTATGACGCGCCAGTTGAATATCACGGATCAGCGCCTGCATCACGTCATCGGAACTGGTGAGCAGCTGCAGTTGATTCCCCTTAACGCCGGCGATTCCCTGACGACGCTCGCACAGCTTAAATAATGAAGAAGCAACGCTGCTGTTTTCCTGTGCGAAAATATGTTCACAGGCTTTGAGGTCGTTCAGCCATTTGGCCGTGGAAGGCCACATTGCCCGGGCGCGTTCGGCGCGGCGTTTACCCAGGTGGAGTTCACCGAAGGACAGATAAGCTATGATCCCTACCAATGGCAGTATATAGATGATCAACAGCCATGCCATTGCGGAGGGCACTGCGCGTCGCTTCATTAGAATGCGTAATGTGACGCCAGCAATGAGTACCCAGTAACCCAGAATGACCAGCCAACTCACCACGGTGTAGAAGGTTGTCATAAATTTAAAAATCCTTTTGAAAGCGTATTGTTAAGAGTTTACGCATCAGGATAAATCTGGCAAATAAAAACACGGGAAAACCACTGGCCTGCATTCGGTGTGGCGTTATAATGGCCGCTCAGTGACTGGAAGAGTAGTTAACATGAAGCGTAGTAGAACGGAAGTGGGACGCTGGCGGATGCAGCGTCAGGCTAGCCGCCGTAAAGCACGTTGGCTTGAAGGACAATCGCGTCGTAACATGCGTATCCATAGCATCAGAAAGTGTATTCTGAATCATCAACGTAACTCGTTGCTGTTTGCAATCCACAGTATCTGATCTCAAAAGGGCACCGCTGGTGGTGCCCAATGTCTGCTTTCGTTCTGTTTTTAAAATACTTTCTTGTACGGTTTTACTGAAACCTGCGCGTAAACGCCTGCTGCGACATAGGGGTCGGCTTCTGCCCACGCCTGCGCTGCTTCTAAAGATTCAAATTCTGCAATCACCGTCGAGCCGGTAAACCCCGCGACACCCGGATCGTTACTGTCAACTGCTGGCATCGGTCCTGCCGTGAGCAGTCGTCCTTCGTCATGCAGGAGTTGCAGACGGGCCAGATGCGCAGGGCGCACGGAAAGACGTTTGTCGAGAGAGTCTGCGATATCTTGAGCATAAATAACGTACAGCACGGGTAGAGCTCCTTAATCGGTAAAAGTCGTTAATTACGTTATTGGAAAGGCATGCCAACTGCAACGTAAAGATAACGGATTTGTTAAGACCACATTGTGGTGAAGGTTTTTTTACATAAAATCGTGTTTTAAATGCGGCTTACTGCCCAGGTCTTATTGAATATGATTGCTATTTGCATTTAAAATCAGGGCCTGGTTTTTTAACTGAAACGATTATGACTTCAATGACCCTTGATTTACCTCGTCGCTTTCCCTGGCCAACGTTACTTTCCGTCGGCATCCATGGTGCTGTAGTGGCGGGTCTATTGTATACCTCGGTACATCAGGTTATTGAACTGCCTGCGCCAGCGCAGCCGATCTCCGTTACCATGGTCGCGCCTGCCGATCTCGAACCGCCCCAGGCCGTTCAGCCGCCGCCGGAACCCGTAGTCGAGCCAGAACCGGAACCAGAGCCAATCCCGGAGCCGCCAAAAGAGGCTCCGGTAGTGATTGAGAAACCGAAGCCCAAGCCTAAACCGAAGCCAAAACCGGTGAAAAAAGTGGTAGAGCAGCCCAAACGTGATGCTAAACCCGCAGAGCCGCGCCCGGCATCCCCATTTGAAAATACGGCGCCTGCGCGTCCAACGACCAGTACCGCGCCGGCAACCAGTAAAGCAGCGGTAAGTGCGCCAGCAGGTCCTCGCGCTTTAAGCCGTAATCAGCCGCAGTATCCTGCGCGAGCGCAAGCGCTGCGCATAGAAGGTCGTGTTAAAGTTAAATTTGATGTGACGCCGGATGGCCGTGTTGAAAACGTGGAAATTCTGTCCGCGCAGCCGGCGAATATGTTTGAGCGTGAAGTGAAAAATGCGATGCGCAGATGGCGCTATGAGGCCGGGAAACCGGGTTCCGGACTGGTAGTGAATATCGTGTTCCGTCTGAACGGCGCAACGCAGATTGAATAAGGCGCAGGCCGGATTTGGCGGTTCGCCGCCATCCGGCAATAAGCAATGAATTGAGTGATTGCCGGAGGGCGATGCTATCGTGACTTATCAGCCCAGGGTAGGGATCGGACGTGGCTTACCGTCTTTATCAACGGCAACATAGATAAACAGGGCTTCGGTGGCTTTATAGCGCTGGCCGATAGGTTCTGAAGCAACTTTCTTCACCCAGACTTCAATATTAATGCTGATCGAGGTCGTCCCGCGCTTCACGCAGCGCGCATAGCAACAAACCACATCGCCTACGGCAACCGGGCGTAAAAAGCTCATTCCTTCAACGCGCACCGTTACCACACGACCATGTGCGATCTCTTTGGCCTGAATAGCGCCACCTATATCCATTTGTGACATCAGCCAGCCGCCAAAAATATCACCGTTCGCATTGGTATCGGCAGGCATAGCCAGAGTGCGTAAAACCAGTTCACCCTGGGGAGTATTATTCGTTGTTGTCATTGTTGAACCGACTATAGAGAAAGATTACAGGCGCGATGCTACTAGAATTTGCGCGTTGAGAACAGAGGGATGCGGCGTGTGAAGTGGAAGTAAGCCGGGTTAGCGGTAATGAGGAACGTGAGGGGATAAAAATTCGCCAGATCGGTTGATCTGGCGGACATGTATTACGATTTATCTTCCTGCGGCAGATGGCGGTAAATATAGACACCGCTCAGCAGCGTAAAGAATAAGGTCAGGGCTGTCAGGCCGAATACTTTAAAGTTGACCCAAATATTCTGCGGCAGCCAAAAAGCGATATAGATATTCGCCAGGCCACAGAGAATGAAAAAGACGGCCCAGGCTAAATTAAGCTTCGACCAGACCTGCTGCGGCAGGGTCAGCTCTTTGCCTAACATGCGCTGAATCAGTGGCTTTTTCATCACCCACTGGCTAACCAGCAGAGCACCGGCAAACAGTCCGTAAATCACCGTAACTTTCCACTTAATGAATTCATCGTTGTGGAAGAAGATAGTCAGGCCACCGAACACGGCAACCAGAACAAAGGTGATTAACGCCATCTTCTCGACCTTGCGGTAGCGAACCCAGCTGTAAATCAAAACCACAGCCGTCGCGACAATCAGTGCCGAGGTCGCCGCGTAGATGTCGTAAAGCTTATAAAAGGCAAAAAAGACAACCAGCGGTAAAAAATCAAGAAACTGCTTCATTCTTCATTCCGTCATCAAAAGCACCAGGCCTGCGCCCGGTATGCGTTCAGGGTTTATTGGCGAATCAGCATGTACAGGCGGAACAAATAGATCAGCAACACGGCGGAGATCATATTGCTCAGCGTATTCGCCAATACCGCGCCTACGTTCGGCGTAAGTACCGCAAAACTTGGCGCAAAAAGCAACAGCAGCGTTTTAGCCAGCAGCCAACCGATCACTGCCGGCGCGACCAGTCGCATATTAGACCATGCCAGACGCATACTGTTGCGCATTGCGGCAAAGACACCCATTTTATCCTGTACCAACATCACCGGTGCGAGAGCTAACAGGATGGCCAGCAGAATGCCGGGTACGACCACCAGCATAATACCGATTTGCACCAGCAGAGTAGTCAGAAAAATCAGAATAAACAGCTTGGGCAACACTGGCGCACTGGCGCCGATGGCGCGTAACGCGCTGACCCGATGACCTGCTGAAATCAGCTGAATCATCAGGATGATACCTCCCGCGAGGATGGCATTACCAATCAGGCCTGAAAATGTCGACGCCGCGGAAGCGCGTAGCAGAATTTGCTGTTGCTCCGGGGTCATATTTTGTACCAGATCGAATAGACCTACGCTACTGGTTAACTGATCCCCTTCACTGAGCTGCGCAATTTGTGCGTCACTGGGAGAAAAGGCATGCCCTAACACCACTGTGATAAACGCGCACAACAACGATACCAGCAAGATGGTAATGAATTGATTACGGAAAAAGTTTCCCGTGTCACGGTAAACGGATTTCGCCGTGATAGACATGCACTCTCCTTGAGTTTTGCAGGTGTTCATTTGCGGGCAATTGTACCCTGGATAACTCTACAGTGGCAGCATCGCGCGATGTATGGAAAGGCATATCTTTGTAAAGCTCCGGTAATTTTTGGCTATCACTTCAGCGTTATGAAGGAACGCTGGTTGTTCTCTGCGCATCATGGGTAAATAAGCAACGCTTGTCATCAGCGAGTATCGGATACTTGCATGGCGAAAATATATCAAAATTGATCTGAATTAATTTAACCAGGATTTTGAATGCAAGTTCTAACTTAATCTGGATCAATAAATGTTAAATTATCAAAGTCAATGTGATCCAGGTAAGATCACTTATTACTCCAATGTGGGTATATTTGTTCCGCTTTTATAACCATAACGATGGAGCGGACATGAAAAAATTAACAGTTGCAGCAGTGGCTTTAACAACTCTTCTCTCTGGTAACGCATTTGCGCATGAGGCTGGAGAATTCTTCATTCGTGCGGGTTCTGCTACCGTCAGGCCGACGGAAGGCGCGGGGGGGACGCTGGGAAGCTTAGGTGGCTTTGATGTCAGTAATAACACCCAGTTGGGTCTGACATTCACCTACATGGCAACCGACAATATCGGTGTTGAATTACTGGCAGCCACGCCGTTCCGTCACAAAATTGGGACTGCCGCGACGGGCGATATTGCCACTGTTCACCATTTACCGCCGACATTAATGGCACAGTGGTACTTCGGTGATTCCAGCAGCAAATTGCGTCCTTACGTTGGTGTTGGTGTGAACTACACCACCTTCTTCGACGAAGGCTTTAACAACAACGGTAAGGAAGCCGGATTATCGGACCTGAGCCTGAAAGATTCCTGGGGTGCGGCAGGGCAAGTCGGTATGGACTATCTGATTAACCGCGACTGGCTGATTAACATGTCGGTCTGGTACATGGATATCGATACGACAGCGAAGTACAAATCTAATGGCGCAGTTCTTCCTCAAGCCCGTTATAGCGACAGCGTACGTCTCGATCCGTGGGTGTTTATGTTCTCTGCGGGTTATCGTTTTTAAATTTTTTTGCAAAACCTTTCGGCAAAACTGGTCATTTGATGACCAGTTTTGCCAACTCTTCAGCATTAACGAACATCATTCCAATGGTATTTTTTACCCGTTGTGTCCATGATGAAAATCTCCTTTTGGTAGTTTATTAACCAGGATTTCATAGACTTTTTCGCGTTGCCCTGACGATGGATGCCAAGCCACAATTCTGCAAGAGAGTTAAGATCATCGGCAGACCACGGCGTATTATAATCTCCAGTGAACTTTGTTTTCTCATCGACTAAATGGCTGTACCAAATATACATCGGGATTTGTAATGCCTCTTTCGGCGGTCTAACACCACCATGAGAATAAACCACCGAGCGAGCAGGATCACGGATCAGCGCATGATCGGAAAAATACATTACTGATGAGCGAGTGTTTTCCAGTGCATTGAATATATTACCCATCAGTTCATCAGTATAGCGAATTGAGTTATCATAACAATCGTCAGCTTTACTCTGGCCAAATAAGACAGTATGACTTTCTGGAAAACGTTGACAGGAAGGTTCATGACTGCCATATAAATGCAGGACAATAAGTTTCTTACCTGGCTTCTGCAATGCCTTATGTAATAACGGTAACAACGCCTCATCATAGCCATATTCTATCCATTCATGCTGATGTGCATTCATGGCAATCCCGGTAATTATATTGTTATGCGCCCCTCCATTTCCCTGGCGACTGTACCAGTATGTATCATAGCCAGCCTGGTTGGTGATATTAATAATATTATCGCTGTAATTACGCGGGTGACGGGCTTGCACTGAGTCAGCAGTAAGTGCCAGGGGGACGGCCATGATTGTTACCGGTGCAGGCGCAATCGCGTTATTAAACAGTAAAAGTTGCTGCTTTTGTTTGATAAGTTCAGGGGTGGTATCCCTTGTGTATCCATATATCCCCATATTTAACGCACGCGCAGATTCCCCGACGATCAGTATATAGTTTTCGATCCCGGTATCAGTTACTGTTATCTTATAATTGGGAATGTTTGTACCGATATCAGAAATTATGGCGTTATCTTGCATAGCCTGCATAAACTCTTTTCCGGTACTTACTGGAGTAGAGCGGATGACTCGTTGCACCAGACTTTCAACATTACTTTTCCTTATCTGGTGGAGATAAGCTTGCGAAAACAAAAAGAAAATTATCAAGCCCAAAATAACTATTGGGTAGTGACGAAATCGATAGGGTACAGGTCTCGCGCCAGTGTTTATAGAGTAAATAAAAAACATTACAAGTGTAAAGAACGTAACACAGTCGCGCCAATATAATCTCAGCATCGCTATTGCTTCACTGGGAGTTGTGTTCAAAACACTTAACGCAAATCCATAACTAAATTCTGAGTTGTAATTATTCCAGGCATGCAATTGAAGAGTGATATCAGCTGCGACGGGTATTAAAATTAAAGCAGCCAGAATATTTCTGAAAAAGACATACTGTAGGCATCGTAATGAAAGCATGATCATGAAAAACACAAGTGTCCGATTAATCACAGTGTTATATTTTGCAGTTAGTATATTAACACTGGCAATAATTAACACGGAAATAATTAGCGGAATAATTTTAAGTGGGCGTAAACCACTTCTGACCATTTGAAGGTTAAATTGGATAGACATGATTTTTAATTTATGGACCCAGATATCCTGACAAACAAAATATGTTTTAAACATAAGAATTTTCTTCTTATGTGCTATTATTGTTTACTTATGCAATTATTGAGGGTGAATAAGTTACATGTAGCAACCTCACAGACCTGCCTCAGGTGTGATCGCCTTTATGTCGTTTTATTCAATGCTATTTAGTCGTTATCCTGTGGTTTGATCCCTTTGGCTTTCTGAATATTTTTAAAAGATGAATTTGAGTTAAGTGCAAATAATCCCGGAGCATCCTGCATTTATAAACAACTAATTCACACGTTAATAACATGACCTAAGTGAAATTATTATGGCCTTGCAAAAATAACGCTATTACTCTGACACTATAACGATTTTAGTCTTGATGAGCCAATGTAATATTCACATTTAATATGATATCTATGTAAATCATTACTAAAACTTTATGGTATTGATGCGTTCAGCGTTTCGCTGCTCATCTCTTAAACATTGCAAACAACGGCAACATCTCAGATCGAATGTGGGATGGGCAGAGCTATTCGCTACCTATGAATATGTTCTGTAAAAATACGAGGATACCGTGCCCGGTTTCAGCCATAACTGTGAAGGCTGTGATTAAGATTTGCCCCCTGAATCGTCAGTGGCGTATTTCTCTTCTTCGATGTAATGCTACTCTTTAAGCAAACTGGCTTTGAGGGTATTGACGATGCTAACCCGCCATCAACTCCAACAAAAAATCACGCTTCTGGAACCGTTCACCGGCGATGATACAGCCGAGTTTGCCGTAAGCGTGGCTCGTGAACTGCTGAATTACATGGATAAAATGGAGATTCTGGAGAAACTTATGGCCACTCCGGTTAAACTGCCTTATTGCAGCGCCAGCCCGGTTTGTGAGATTGAAGCGGGGTACGCCGCCGGTGTGAACGACTGCCGTGAGGCTATCCGTCGGGCAGGATATCCCATTGAAGGCGATGCTTAGTTTGCATTTATGTTAACAAATATGTGCTTTTGTTGTATAAATCGGTAACTTCAGCGCGCGCAACGGCGGGCTTTTGACTCATCAGCGAAGGGGCGGTAAATATTCTCAATCAACGTACAGCGCAGTTATGCAACAACATAAACGGGTAACCGGTTTGGCAATATGTTAACTAGCAGGGTGGACTCGTGAAGATTGTGCAGGATAAGCTCAGAAACAGGCAGGCATTGCTGGTATCAGGGCTCATTACGTTGATATTTACTTCGTTATTTCTGTTTATTATCTATGAGCAGCGGATAGCGGCAGCCAGTGAAGGTGTTAATCGCCTGCAAGCGCGCATGATGGACATTTTTAACGATAACGAGCTGATCGCCGACGCGATTGGCGAGCGCTATCACCATATCAAAACGGGCGAGCAATGTGGCGAAATTTCACAATTTGTTCCCCGCAATGAAGATGAATGGGGCATTAACGCCGACCCAAAGCGGCTGCATTCGGCGACGGGGACAATTATTGCCCAGCGAACCAGTCATAATGCGTTGTGTATGTATACGGCGGCGGAGTTTATTCGCGGGATGGTCAATGAGCTAAACCCGGGGAGCTTCGATGCGCATCGTTACATTATCGCCAAAAACTCAGATTATTTTTACTGGTTTATGGCTTCCGATTCGCGCAATTTCAGCTTCTCCAATTCTGAAATGGCGCGCGATATCACCAACTTTTTCTATCCACCTGTCGATTTTTATACCCGACTGTTGCAAAAAAACGTCAAAAACAAAGCCCTTAGTTCAACGAACTTCTATACCGATAAAATTACCGGTGAAAAAGCTTACAGCGTGGTGAGCTATATCTACGATCTGTCGGGTAAAGAGATATCAGACCAAATCGTGGCCTATCTGGTCTATGACCATTCAAAGCCGGAACTGCAGGAAGCGTTGGCTCAAGCTTTTGACTACCACCTTCCACCTGAGCTGAATGTGGAGTTGGTGAATTTGACCAACAATGAGAGCCTTTGTTTATCCGGTAGATGTACAGGCCAGTCCCGCTATATGGTGCGCAATTTTTCGGAGAAATATGCGCTGCACTATTCGCTGTCATTAGGCCGTTTTATGGTGCGTGATTCGCATGCCGGAATTGTGATCCTGCTGGCGCCGTTCTTCTTCGTCATCATCAGTTTCTCACTAAAATCCTGGCTGAATGAAAGCGACCTCAAGGTTTATATCGACACGCTGACCGGTTGTTTTAATCGCCGAATTCTCGACATCATCAAGCGTCGTGATTTATCGCACTGCTCGGTTGTGTTACTGGATTGCAATAAGTTCAAGGCTGTCAATGATACCTGGGGCCATGCGGCAGGTGACCGGGCGCTGCAAATTATCGCTAACAGAATGCTGTCTAACACCCGAACCAGCCACGATATTGTGATTCGTACCGGCGGGGATGAGTTTATGATCCTGCTGTTTCGCTCGCAGGCAAGTGACGCTATCGCCATTGCTCAGCGTATTAGCGGGCAGGTGACCAGCCATGTGTTTGTGGTGGACGGTCATACCGTGCCATTGTCAGTGTCGTGGGGGATTGCGGAAGTGAACGGCGAGCTGGATGTGGCAATTCAGAATGCGGATAACGCCATGTACAAAATGAAGAACACCAAAGAAGGGTAAAACCGCCAGAAGTCTCTGGCGGTTGATTTGGCTTAGTAAGGCGTGGCCGCTTTCATCGCGCTGACAAAGGCTTTCAGCTCAGCCAGCATCTGCTCAGGTGCGGCAACATTCTTCTCAATGATTTTCACAATCGCTGAGCCGGAAATTGCCCCGGCAGCACCGGCTTCAATCGCGCCGGTGACCTGGTCAGGCGCAGAGATACCAAATCCCTGTAATGACGGAGGAGCACCGTATTCTTTCAGTTTTTCCACCAGATGATGGAGCGGTAACGCCGCACGATTTTCAGCACCGGTCACGCCAGCACGTGAAAGCAGATAGGTATAGCCGCGACCGTAAGAGGCAATCTGGCGGAGCAGTTCTTCATCAGCGTTAGGGGGGCAGATGAAAATAGGTGCAATGTTGTGGCGGAGTGCCGCAGTTCTGAATGGTCCAGACTCCTCAACGGGCACATCTGCCACCAAAACAGAATCCACACCGACTTTCTCGCACTGAGCGTAGAATTCGTCAATACCCTTGCTGAATACCAGGTTGGCATACATCAGCAGACCAATTGGAATGGTAGGGTGTTTCTGACGAATCAATGCCAGCATCTCAAAGCATTGTGACGGTGTCACGCCCGCGGCGAATGCCCGCAGTGTGGCTTCCTGTATGGTCGGACCGTCCGCCAGCGGATCGGAGAATGGAATGCCTAGCTCAAGCGCATCGGCACCGGCTTCAATCAGCGTATCAATGATTTTCAGTGACTGCTCAACCGACGGATCGCCCAGGGTTACGAAGGGGACAAAAGCACCTTCTTTGCGGTCCTTCAACTGTGCAAAAAGATTTTCGTAACGTTCCATCAGATTTCCCCTCGCGCTTTCAGAATATCGTGTACGGTGAAAATGTCTTTGTCGCCGCGACCGGAGAGATTTACCACCAGTAACTGCTCTTTTTCCGGATTTTCACGCATCATTTTCAGGGCGTGTGCCAGGGCATGGGAGGACTCCAGCGCCGGGATAATCCCCTCATGTAAACACAGCGTTTTGAAGGCTTCCAGCGCTTCATCGTCGGTGATTGAAACATAATCGGCGCGACCGATGCTGTTCAGGTATGCATGCTGCGGCCCGACAGACGGGAAATCCAGACCTGCGGAAATAGAGTAAGACTCTTCAATCTGTCCTTCTTCGGTCTGCATCATCGGGGATTTCATGCCAAAGTAAATCCCGACACGACCGTGTTTTAACGGTGCGCCGTGTTCACCGGATTCGATCCCGTGACCGCCTGGCTCTACGCCAATCAGACCGACGCTGGTTTCATTAATAAAATCGGCAAACATACCAATGGCGTTAGAACCACCGCCCACGCAGGCGATAACAGCGTCCGGCAAACGACCTTCTTTTTCCAGGATCTGCGCTTTTGTTTCTTCGCCGATCATGCGCTGGAATTCACGTACAATGGTCGGGAAGGGATGCGGTCCTGCCGCCGTCCCGAGCATATAGTGCGCGGTATCGTAGCTGCCAGACCAGTCGCGCAGGGCTTCGTTACAGGCATCCTTCAGCGTTGCAGAACCGCTATGAACAGGAATGACTTCTGCCCCCATCAGACGCATACGGAAAACGTTAGGCGACTGACGCTCAACGTCTTTCGCACCCATATAAATACGGCACTTCAGACCCAGCAGCGCACTGGCTAGCGCCGATGCGACGCCGTGCTGACCTGCGCCGGTTTCGGCGATGATTTCCGTTTTCCCCATACGCTTCGCCAGTAACGCCTGACCCAACACCTGGTTAGTTTTGTGCGCGCCGCCGTGCAGTAAATCTTCACGCTTAAGATACAGCGTGGTGTTGGTCCCGTGAGTAATGTTCTGGCATTTTGTCAGCGCGGTTGGACGACCAGCATAGTTTTTCAGCAGATCGGTAAACTGCGCCTGAAACTCAGGATCTTTTTGCGCGCTGACGAAAGCTTCTTCCAGTTGACGCAGAGCAGGCAT